>CAJAXU010000445.1 GCA_903948045.1 uncultured beta proteobacterium
GGCAGCGTTCGCTTTCCCCGAGTGCTGCAGATTTGCAGCACAGGCTCAGTAAGTTGTTGATTATAAACAAACCAATCCGGACTGTTAATCCGTAGGTCCCTGGTTCGAGCCCAGGTCGAGGAGCCAAACAAGCCTTACGGCACATGGAAACCCTGCTATTCAAAAGATAGCAGGGTTTTTTGTTTTGGAGACGGGCTAGCACCGCGGTGCCGACAACCAAATCGCTCGGCGCCAGAAACCAAGTATGTTTATTGCCGCTAGCCCCCGCCGTTATTGGTTCGAATGCTACATTTTAGATAGCATGCAACCTGCGGTGCAAAAGGTTGAACATCACTGGCAGGTAATGACTGGCCGATAGCACACTGACTGACACCTCGGCCTGGGACACGTCCAACCCTTACTCCGGCTTTGCCCCCGAGAACCGCACCACCTTGCCCCAACGCTCGATCTCTGATTGCACGAAGCGGGAAAACTCCTCGGACGAATTGCCGACTGCCGATGCGCCATCGGTTTCTATCCGGCGGCGCACCTCGGCGCTTTGAACGGCTTGGCGAGCGGCATCGGTCAATCGGCGGCTCAGGGCGGCGTCCATGCGCCCGGGCGCAAACAAGCCAAACCAGGCGCTCGACTCGTAACCGGGCAAAACTTCGGCGATCGCAGGCACATCGGGGAATTGCGGCAGGCGCTGTTTGCTGGTGACCCCCAGCGCCTTCAGACGACCAGCTCGGATGTTGGGCAAAGTGTTGACCAAGGGCGCAAACATCAGGTCGACTTGGCCAGCGATGACGTCTTGAACCGCTGGGGCCGTGCCCCGGTACGGGATGTTCACAATGAACAGGCCCGATTGCATTTTGAACAGGTCACCGGCCAGGTGCAGCGATGAGCCCACGCCGCCGATCGCAAAATTAAGCTTGCCAGGCCGGCTCCTGGCGAATTCGATCAGCTCCTTGACGTCCTTGACTGGCACCGAGGGGTGGGCCACCAGCACCGACGGTTGCGTCGCCACGCAGGTCAGCGCCGTGAAGTCTTTGACCGGATCAAAGGGCAAGGAGGGATAGAGCGACGCGTTGATCGCGTGGCTGGTAAAGCTCATGAGTAGGGTGTTGCCGTCGGGCGGGGCCTTGGCGACCAGATCGGCCGCGAGGTTACCGCCTGCGCCGGCGCGGTTCTCGACGATCACCTGCCGCCCGAGCAGCCGCCCCATCTCGGCACCGACCGCACGGGCCAGGGTGTCGGTGGATCCGCCCGGCGAGGCGCCCACCAGGATGCGCATGGGTGCGCCTGTGGTGGTCTGTGCCCAGGCGCTTGGAGCGATGCAGGACGCGCCAAGCAGCGCCGCACTGTGACCGAGCCACTGCCGGCGGGTCGGGGTGCGTTGGTCATCGTGCTTCATGAGCGTTGCTCCATCAAACGGGTAGGTGTTTCAGTCATAGGCGGCACGGTATCACGCTTTCGTCACGTTTTTGTCGTTCTGTTTTCGCCAGGCTTGTCTGGCGACGCCACGGGCACCGTGGGAAATCCTTGAAGACTGATGCGCAGGTCGTCCAGAAAGGTCTGGCATGCCGATGACAGGGATCGCCCTTTTTTCGTGACGACATACACATCGCGCGAGACTTTGGGTTGGTGCAAGGGCTTGATCACTAATTCGCGGTACGGCGAGCACGTCGCATAGGCCGAAGGCATGATGCTAGGCCCCAGGCCGCTCACCGACATCCATAAACCGGTAGACAGAAACGAAATCTCATTGACGACCCGCAGCGACACCCCGGCGGTGGCCGCTGCCACATCCACCAACTGGCGCACGCCATAGCCGGGCCGTCCGGCAATGACAGGGTGCCCGTCCAGATCAAGCCAGCGCAGGTTCTTGATGCTGGCCAAGGGATGGTTCGGCGCGCACACCAGGCAAAGGCTGTCGCGCATCAGGGTTTGCAGCTCCAGCTCGCCGCCCGAACGCTCGGGCGTGCCAATGCCAAAGTCCACGTGCTCGCCCAACACGCGCGCTGAAAACTGCTCGGGCGCGCAGTCGTCCACCACCACCTGCACATCCGGGTGCTTTTCGCTGAAGGCACGGATGGCGTTGGGCAGCAGCATGCCGGCCAGCGTGGGGGTAATGGCCAGGCACACCCGGCCACTGCGCAAACCGCTCAGGTCGCCAAAGGCGGCGCCAAGGGAGTCCACGTCGCGCAGGATACGCTCAGCCACAGCCACCATGTCGCTGGCGGCCTGGGTGGACTGCAGAGCGCGGGTCGTGCGGTCAAACAGGCGGGTCTGCAAGCCGTCTTCGAGCTGCCGGATCAGAACACTGATGGCCGACTGCGTCACAAACAACTGGCCAGCAGCTGCGCTGAGCTTGCGCAGCCGGTACACCGCCAGAAAAGCGCGAAGCTGCCGCAGCGTGGGAGAGAACGCATGGGTGGACTTATTCATTCAAAAAAATCATAACTCATTCACAATTATTTGATTTACAAAATAATGTGCATCCACTCCAATGAGCATCCCACCATCCGGAGACACCCCATTGACGAACGCACCCCGCCCCTACAAACGCATCGCGACCGAAGAAGGTTGGGCCACACCGGAAATGATGCAGATGTATCTCAAGATCTTGGAGACGCGCTCCATCAATGACCCAGGGTTTTACAGCTTGTGGGGGTTTTTCGGCCAAAGCCAAACACCGCGTGCGCTGGATTTGTTCAATCGCATTCAGGACATGGGCGAACGCCGTCTGGGCGATATGGACGCCACTGGCATCGACGTGCAGTTGCTGCTGCTTACATCCCCCGGCGTGCAGGTGTTTGACGCCACCACAGCCACCGCACTGGCGACGTCCACCAACGACCAGTTGGCCGCCACCATCCGCCAGCATCCCTCGCGGTTTGCCGGGTTGGCGGCTGTAGCGCCCCAGGCGCCTCAGGCGGCTGCCAAAGAGTTGGAACGTGCCGTGCAGCACTTGGGACTCAAAGGTGCGGTGATCAACTCGCACACCCAGGGTGAGTATCTGGACGATGAGAAGTTTTGGGATATTTTTGCCGCCGCCGAAGCGCTGGATGTGCCGATTTACATCCACCCCAACACGCCGTCGCCCCAGATGGTGCAGCCATTTCTTTCGCGCTGCCTGGACGCGGCCATCTACGGCTTTCAGGCCGAGACCGGCTTGCACGCTTTGCGCTTGATCGTCAGCGGCGTGTTTGATCGCTTCCCCAAGCTGAAAATTGTATTGGGCCACCTGGGCGAAGGCCTGCCCTTCTGGCTGTCCCGCATTGACTTCATGCACGCGGGTATCGTGCGCGCGAACCGAAGTGAGGGCGTCAAACCCTTAAAGAAGAAGCCCAGCGATTACCTGCGTGAGAATTTCTACTACACCACCAGCGGTATGGCGTGGGAGCCCTCGGTCACGTTTGTGCAGCAGCAAATGGGGTACGACCGCGTGATGTATGCCATGGACTATCCTTACCAGTATGTGGCTGAAGAAGTCACCGCCATGGACAACTTGCCCCTGAGCGATGAACAGAAAAAGATGTTCTTCCAGACCAACGCCGAACGCATATTCAAGCTGTAAACACTGAGACCAAGACACCATGAACCACACACGCAAACAATTTTTCACCAGCCTCGTCGGCCTTGCCATCGCCGCGGCCGCCAGCACTGCATGGGCACAGACGGCAGCCTGGCCCAACAAGCCAATCCGCCTGGTGGTCACTTTTCCGGCAGGTGGCAGCAGCGATGCGGCCGCCCGCATCGTGGCCCCAAAATTGGCAGAGCGCTTGGGCCAAGCCGTTACGGTGGACAACAAGCCCGGTGCCGGCGGCGGACTGGGTTTGGACCTGGTGGCCAAATCGGCTGCCGATGGCTACACCATTGTGCTGGCGTCGGCCGGGGGGCTGACGGCAAATCCGTCGCTCTACCCCAACCTGTCTTACAGCCCCAGCCGCGACTTTGCACCCATCACACTGTTCGGCACCAGCCCGTTTGTGCTGGTGGCCAATCCGGCTTTGCCGGCCAACACGGCCAAAGAGCTCTTGGCGCTGGCCAAGACCCAGGTAGGCAAGCTCAGTTATGCGTCTGGTGGTAATGGGACAGCCATGCATTTGGCGGGTGAACTGCTCAAGTCCATGACCGACAGCGACATCCTGCATGTGCCCTATCGCGGCAGCGCACCGGCGGTCGTCGCTGTCATGGCTGGCGATACATCGCTGGCCATTGCGGACATTGCGTCGATTCAGCCCCTGCTGAAGTCTGGCCGCTTCAAAGTGATTGGCGTGATGGGCAAAGAGCGCTCGGCTCTGGCGCCAGACATGCCTACGCTGGCCGAAAGCGGCGTTCCTGGCTATGACGCCGCCGGGTGGTTTGGCATCCTGGCCCCGGCGGGCACACCGCCTGCGGTGTTGACGCGATTAAACGCCGAGATCACAGCTGTGCTGCGCTTGCCTGAAATCCGTGAGCGCTTTGCCGCCGCGGCGTTGGAGCCCCTACCCTCCACACCCGATTACATGGCGCAACTGATGCGCACCGAAGCCATTAAATGGGCCAAGGTCATCAAAGATTCGGGCGCCAAAGTAGACTGATCCGGAAAACGGCAGTTACCCTGCCGCCGCGAGCCGCTCTGGGAGTAGCGAGTGACCATGGCATCGTATCGGTACACGACCGACGGGCCACGGAAATCCGCCTTGCTGAGTTTATGCAGGTGCTTGCCGTCTTGCCATTGAACTTCTCGCCACGAATTTGTGCTGTACGGGTCTCGGTTAGGCTTGCTTACCCGCCGGCGGAGAATCCATGCAGCTGCCAGGTGCCACCTCAGCCGCCATGCCAATGCTCTCGCCCAGCGTGGGGTGCGGATGAATGGTCTTGCCGATGTCCACCGCATCAGCGTCCATCTCAATGGCCAGCGCGATCTCGCCGATCATCTCGCGGGCGTGGGTGCCGACCATGCCGCCCCCAGAATCTTGCCGTGGCCATGGGCTTCGGGTGAGTCGTCACTTCAGCCGCCACATGGGCCACGTGCCGAATGCAGCACCAAATTCAGTAATTGCAATTGTGTAGACAAATACGTATCATCACAGCATGGAAGTAGCGGGCTTCGACTGGGACGATGGCAACTGGCCAAAGTGCGGCAAGCATGGTGTCAGTCCCGAAGAAATTGAGCAGGTACTCCTTGGCAACCCTGCTGTCATGTCGGATCCTCACCCAGACGAGCCGCGCATGCGGGCCATTGGACGCACGAAAGCTGGGCGTTTCGTGTTTCTGGTTTTCATGCTGCGTCAAGATGACGTCAAGACTCTGCTACGTCCAATTAGCGCCCGCTTCATGCACCAGAAGGAAATAGATCACTATGAAAACCAAGTCTAAACTCTTGCCGTCACTGGCGAGTGACGCGGCTGCAGAGCGGTTTGTCGCTGAAGCAGATCTTTCAAAGTACGACCTGTCTGGCTTCAAGCCGGCCAGCTTTGAATTTCAACCCAAGGCGGCAGCGCTGAACCTGCGCTTGCCTCAAAATCTGCTTGACGCCCTCAAGGTCAAGGCCCAGGCGAAGGGGATACCTTATACGCGCTATGTCCGGTTGTTACTGGAAAATGATGTCGCACACGGATGAATTCATGCGCAGTCTTAGGTACTGGCAACAAGGATCGTCTTGGCGGCAAAAATTGAACCGGATTAGCCCAAGAATTTGACGGGTTTGAGGCTTCGAAACACGTTTGGCCCAGGCAAATTGATCTGCTCTGGCCAACTCAAACCAGGTATCGATGTGCTCCGCTACGGTCACAGCAACTTGTGCTGGGGTATCTTGAAGGCCAGATTACTTGCGCGCGGGCGGCAAATCCGTGCAGCTGCCATGCGCTACCTCCGCCGCCATGCCAATGCTCTCGCCCAGTGTGGGGTGCGGGTGGATAGTCTTACCAATATCCACCGCGTCCGCCCCCATCTCGATCGCCAGGGCAATCTCGCCAATCATGTCGCCGGCGTGGGTGCCGACCATGCCGCCGCCCAGAATCTTGCCGTGGCCATGCGCCTCCTCTGAATCGTCAAACAGCAGCTTGGTGACACCCTCATCCCGGCCGTTGGCGATGGCACGGCCAGAGGCCGCCCAGGGGAAGAGGCCTTTTTTGACCTTGATGCCCTGCGCCTTGGCCTGGTCTTCGGTCAAGCCGACCCAGGCCACTTCGGGATCGGTGTAGGCAATCAGCTGTTTAACGTCCTATAACAGCACCTTGGGTTGCGTCGCCACAGGTAAGCGCGATGAAGTCTTCAAGCGGGTCAAGTGGCAAGGAGGGGAAGAGCGATGCATAAATCGCATATCTCGCAAATATCATCATCGCGACAATCAACACATCGCGAGACAAACTTGGCTGGTTCGGGGGCTTACTCATCCTCTCGCGGTGCGGCGAGCACGTAGCACAGCCCGTGGGCATGATGCTTGGCCACAGCCCGGTAGACAAAAACGAAATCTCGTTAAGGACCTTCGGCGAAACCCCGGCGGTGGCCTCAGCGACACCCACGAAATGTCGCACCCCATATCCGGGTCGCCCGGCGATGACAGGGCGGCCGTAGAAGTCACACTGTTCTGGATCGATTCGATAGGTCAGCCAAGCTCAATAATGCGCCCGATGAGGTGTGCGCTAGCGAGTGGCGCCGCATGGCGAGCAATGGTTTTGACCCGGTGCCAAAGCAGAAAATACGGTGTCTAGTCAAGCGGCCAGAAAAATTGACGTGCGGCAAGCCGAAGCGGCCCACCGTTTCATATCGGGTCCCAGTTGAACACATCGGCGGAGCGCTGCAGTGGGTAGAAACTTGCCTCCATCGCTGGTATCGCGTGCGCGGCGATCGACTCCGGTGTCCAGCCTTCGGCGCGGTGCACCGAACGAATTGGCCGACTCTGGCTCATAAGGAAGATTTCGTTGGCCCGGACGGTAAAGATCTGACCGCTGACCTTCATCGCCTGGTCGCTTAGGAGATAGGCCGCTAGCGGTGCGATCTTGCCGGTTTCCATTGCTTGGAATCTCGCGATCCGTGACTGCTGCTCGGGCGTGTCCGACGGCATAGTACCGATCAGCCGGCTCCACGCGAACGGCGAGATGCAGTTGGAACGGACGTTGAACCGTGCCATGTCGAGTGCGATCGATTTCGACAGACCGACGATGCCGAGCTTCGCGGCAGCGTAGTTCGCCTGGCCCAAGTTGCCAACCAGGCCCGACGTCGAGGTCATGTGGACAAACGCGCCACGCGCCTCGCTTCGGAAAACAGGCGCGACCGCCCTCGCCATGTAGAACGAGCCGTTTAGATGGACGTCGATGACGGATTTCCATTCGTCGATAGACATGTTGTGGAATATCCGGTCTCGCAGAATGCCCGCGTTGTTTACAACAGCGTGTACCGAGCCGAACGCATCGAGCGCGGTGCTGACGATCCGGTTGGCCGATGCCCACTCAGCGACGCTGTCGGTGCTGGCTACTGCTGTACCGCCGGCGGAGCGGATTTCGTCCACCACCTGGGCCGCTGGCCCGCCGTCGTGCCCCTCGCCGGACGCCGAGACGCCGGCATCGTTGACAACGACCCTTGCACCCTGAGCCGCGAGCATCCGTGCGATGTCACGACCAATTCCTCGCCCCGAGCCGGTGACGATTACGACTCTGTCCTTCAATGTCATTCTGGGCTCTGGCGACGAGGTATTGATCATTGAAAGTCTCCTTGCAAGGCGGCGGTCGCCGGCAGCGTCCTATGTTTGCGCCAAGAGTCCTTGACCCGGACCTTATCGCCCTGAAATGTGAACAGGTCGCAGCCGTCCACTTCCACTCTCTGGCCGTCGCTCGCGCGGGTGCCGACAAAGGTCCATTCCGACACGCCGCGCCGGCCGACCACAAAGTGCCGCGTTCGGGTCCACCGGGCATCTGGAAAGTCGGTCCAGGCCTTGACGAAGCCGGCACGAACTGCGTCGCGTCCGATGTAGCGCGTGCCGCTCGCATCCGGGCCAGAGCTCGCGTGGAAAACGCAGTCGTCGGCCATGTGGATCATCAGCGCATCGATGTCGTGCTGTGACCATGCCTGCGCGAACGACTCGAGCCGATCTAGGCTCACATTCGCAGGCGCTAGCGCTTTCAAGAGGAACTGCTCCATTGCAGTCTCGACATTGCTGCAGAGTTCGCCACCGGGCATCGTCGACCCTTGCAACTGCACCTCCGAGGCGCGACCGTAGAAATGCGGCTTACCCGGTACCCGGTAGTGGCGCACACCGAGACCAGCCCGCGCCGCGGCAACCTCCAGCGCGCGCGCCCGGGGGGGCGTCGACGGCAGATCGTTCTCGGCGGTGAACAGCAGCACTGGCGGCAAGCCACGTCCGCCATGCACGTAGTAGTCGGCGTCCTCCTGGTTCATCCCGCCCGATAGGCAAATCACAGCGGCCGCCGGCACACCACAGGCGAACACCGAGTAGGCCGAGGCCACTGCACCGGCGGAGAAGCCGCCGACAGCCATCCGGTCTCTGTCGATGTGCCAACGAGCTGAGTTCGAGTGAATAAAGAGGAAGGCGTTGGCAACGTCCGCCCATACCGCCTCGATGCCGCGCACCAGCTCCTCGACGCTGGCCGGCGGAAGGCCGAGCAGCTGTCGGACCCAGTCGGTGCGTTCCCGGTGGGGGACCGACAGCGGATCTCGCTTGATCGACCGCTCCAGCGGCGGCGGCAGCTCCTGCGTGAGCCGATACCCGATCGAGAAGCACGCGTAGCCACGAGCTGCAAAACGCTCGCAGTATTCGTGTACTGGCGTGTTTTGTGAGCCACCCTGTTCGAACTCGTCGCAGTCCTTAGCGCCGCGGTGATACGCGCCTCCGTGCGACATCACCAGTGTTGGCCAGCCGTCTACCGGCGGCTGGCCAACCGGCAGATACGCGTCCATCAGAAGTGCGCGGATGCCCGGACGGTCGGTACCGAAGCCGATCGCGCCTTCTCCGTAACGGATGTCGCGTTCAACGCGGATCGCGCCCTCCGAGGCGATGGAAGTCGTGCGCATTCGGGGCGCCCTTTCAGTTGATGGAAGCACCGGACCAGCGCACGACCTCGGTCCACTTCTGCACTTCGTCGCGGAACTGCGCGCCCCATTGCTCGGGCGTCGTCGGCGGCTGCACCTGAAAGGATCCGACCTCGATGATCCGGGTGCGCAACTCGGGTAACGCGACGATCTGGTTGACCACCCGATTCAGGCGCTCGACGATCTCGCGCGGCGTTCCGACCGGCACGAACATCGCGTGCCAGCCGACCAACTCGAACGGGATGCCAGACTCCACCAGGGTGGGCACCTCTGGCAGCGTCGGCAGCCGGTTCGTGCCGTTCAATGCGAGGGCGCGGAACCTGCCGGCCTTCACCTGTGGCGTCATCGAAAGGGCATCCAGCACGGCCGTGGTCAGCAATCCTCCCTGAAGGTCGTTGGTAGCGCCGGCGGTCGTCGCGTAGGGGACGTGTGTCATCTTAATGCCGGCTGCTCGGTTGATGGCCTCACCTATCAGGTGGGCCGGCGAGCCGTTGCCGAATGATCCGAAGCTGACCGCATTCGGGTCTTTCTTCGCCAGCGCGACCAGGTCGGCAATCGTGCGCAGCGGTGAGTCGGCGCGTACGAGCACCAGCAGCGGCGCTGTGGCCATCTTGGTGACAGGTATGAAGTCCTTGACCGGGTCAAACGTCAGATTCTTGTAGATGGACGGCGCAATCGCAAGACCGCCGGTGGTCGACAGGATCGTGTAGCCGTCGGGCGGCTGGCGCGCGACGATATCCGCGCCGAGGTTGCCGCCGGCGCCGGGCCGGTTCTCAACGATCACCGGCTGGCCGAGCTCGACGCGCATCTTGTCGGCGAGCATACGCGCGATGATGTCGCTGCCACCGCCGGCTGACCCAGGTACGACTAATCGGATCTGGCGATTAGGCCAAGCGCCAGCGGCTGCCGCTTGGGCATGCGTCGGCGACGTACGCAGCAGCGAGATGCCCGGAAGAGCCACAGTCGCCACGGTGGCAAGCAGTTGCCCGAGCGTCCGCCTGCGAACCGAGCGAGCTGGTTGTTGAATAGGTGGTCGGCGGGGCGTGGAGGGCATGCGCGGTCCTTAAATGAAATTTGTCTGTGGGTTTGACATGGATGGCTCGGTGTACTGCATGGCCGCTTGCCGATTAACGTTTAACCAAGCCGCGCAAGTACCTTAGCTCCCAGGTATCATGGCGCTAATCAGCATAATTGAAAATCTCAATTTACTACTGATAGCATTACCAAAAGCTTATGACTCGTACGTATGACGAACAGACTGACGCCAGCCTGGTTAGATGGAATCGGCGAATACGCCTGCGCCATTTGGAGGTACTGCTGGTAATCTCACGCCACCGCAGCCTAACGGCCGCAGCGGCCGAACTGGACATCACCCAGCCGGCAGTTTCGCAGTGGCTGGCAGACATCGAGGCGGCCGTAGGGGTGCGGCTGTTCGAGCGCAGCCAAGGACTGCGGCCTACGCCGTATGCAGCAACGATGCTGGCGCATGCGGAGCGCGTGCTAAAGGATGCAGAGCGCGCGATCGCTGAAGTCGCCGCGATCCAGTCCGGCAGCTCCGGTCGCTTGCGCGTGGGCGCTACACAGGTGGCCACCGCATCGCTAGTACCCGCCACGGTGCTGTGGCTGCGCGAGCAGGCGCCCGGTATCGAGCTGTCGCTCGTGGAAGATACCGTGGCGCGTCTATGGGTCGAGTTTGAGCGCAACGAGGTGGACCTGCTGGTTACGCGCCTAGACGTGCGTGCGCTCGGCTCGGGCCTGCCGCACCAACGCCTTTTTGCCGACTCCTATCGGGTTGTCTGCGGCCCGCATCATCCGTTGGCCGGCTGCACGCAGCTTGGCTGGCGCGACGTTTCCCGCTTCCAATGGCTGATGCCGCCGACGGGGACTCCGCTACACGAGGCGCTGAGCGCTTCGTTCGCGTCAGCCGGAATCGCATTGCCGCCGGTGCTGCTGACTTCGGTCTCACCTGCTGTCAACGTCGCGCTGCTGCGCGACACCGAGGCACTGGCGCTGCAGCCGACCGCGATGGCTCGGCGACTGCAGTCCAAGGGCGAGTTGATTTCGCTGCCGTTGACACTGGCACACGACACCGGTGACGTCGGGCTAGTGTGGCGCGTACCGGAGCCCGGCCCGGTGCTGGCAGCTGTGCTTCATGCGTTCGTCCAAACGAGCGCCGCGCAGCATGGCTGACCAGCGCCATCGCCACAGGAGCACAGGGCCGCGACGATAGCCGCCGCACTACTACGCGTCACCTGCGGCCGGCACCAACGAGATCACACCGTCGCGCGCCAGCAGCGCCAGCGTCGCCTCGTCCACGCCTAGGCGCTGCAGGACGTCTCGGTTGTGCTCGCCGAGTCTAGGAGCGGCTCTCAGCGCTCCGGCAGGGGTTGCCGAGAACTTCGGGCCTACGCCCTGCATACGAAGCGACCCCAGGCTCGGATGCTCGACGGTCTGAATGTTGTCGCGCGCCGCATAGTGGGGATCGGCGCATATCGCGTCAATCGATAGGGCCAGCGAGTAGGCAAGCCCGAAAGCGTCCAGTGTGCGGCTCAGGGCGTCCACGTCATGCGACAAGATCCAGTCGGCCACGACCCGGTTAATCTCATCGAGGTTTCGCCAGCGCATCTCGTGCGTAGCATATCGGTCCGAGTTCGCCAGCTCGGGCTTACCCATCGCTTCGCACAGCTTGCGGAACATCGCGTCGTGCGAGATTGTCAGGACTATATAGCGGCCGTCCCGTGTCGAGAAATGGTCGCCCGGCGCGGCCGCACGCCCCTGGTTCCCTTCGCGCTGCCGGATCAGCCCCAGCCGATCGTAGGCGGTCGTAAGCACGTCGGTAAAGCGATAGACCGACTCATAGAGCGCCAGGTCGATGTGCTGACCGATACCGCCGTGCGCATCCCGGTAGTGAAACGCCATCATCAGCGACAGCGCGCCAAACAGCGCCGTCTGATAGTCGGCAATCGACACGCCCGGCCGCACCGGCGGCCGGTCTGGAAAGCCGGAGATGTGCAGGAGGCCGCCGAAGGCCTGCGCGACGCGGTCGTAGCCGGCCCGCTCGGCATAGGGACCGGTCTGCCCGAATCCGGAGATGCTCAAAAGTACGATGCGCGGGTTAACCTGCTTCAGGTCCTCGTACGCCAGCCCGAGCCGCGCCATCGCACCGGGCCGGAAGTTTTCCACCACACCGTCCGCCTGCGCCACGAGTTGCAGTAGCAAAGCGCGCCCCGCCGGCTGCTTCAGATCCAGTGTCAACGACTTCTTGTTGCGGGCCTCCACGTTCCACCACAGGCTCTCGCCCTCGTCGAACGGGCCTATGTGTCGCATCGGATCGCCAGCTTGGGGTTCTTCGACCTTGATCACCTCGGCGCCAAAGTCGGCCAACAAGGTGCAGGCCACGGGGCCGGCAATCATCGTGCCGAGATCCAGAATCTTCAAGCCATGCAACGGACCGCATGCGGAGTTGGGGTTAGAGTCGTTCATCTGCCACTCAGATATGCAGCACCGTCGCGACGCCGACCGCCGAGTCCCCGCCGATCTGTCCGCCGTTGTTCTCGGCCAGCGCGACTTTCGCTCCTGGCCGCTGCCTACCACCAGCGCGGCCGCGCAACTGCAGCACCAATTCGTAGATCTGGGCGACACCGGTCGCGCCGATCGGATGCCCCCTGCTAAGCAGGCCACCACTCGGGTTGACCGAGATGCGTCCGCCGACGGCCGTGGCGCCGCTACGCAGCAGCGACGCTCCTTCGCCTTTGCCGCATAGTCCCAAATTTTCGTAGTGGATCAGCTCCGCTGGCGCCGACGCGTCGTGCAGTTCCACCACATCCAGGTCCTTGGCCCCGATGCTAGAGCGCTCGTAGACGGCTGCCGTACAACGTTGCGCGCAGTTCGGTAGATCCTGGCGCGCCAGACCGGAGACCATCGACATCCCGGCGATCCAGACCGGATCCGGCGCCGTCAGGCGCTTCAGCCGTGCCGCTGATACCAGCACCAGCGCAGCTGCGCCATCACCGATGGGCGAGCACATCGGCAGGGTTAGCGGGTCGCTGACCATGCGAGCGCCGAGCACTTCCGGTACTGTGAGCCGGCCCCTGAACTGCGCCAGGGGGTTCAGCGCCGCCGCGGCCCTGCTCTTGACGACGATCTGCGCGAAATCGTCCGGCGTGGCACCAAACTCGCGCATGTACTTGCGCGTCTTCTCCGCATAGATATCCATGAAGATGGACCCGCTTCCCGCGCCGACGTGCGAAGGCAATGGCTCCTCCAAGTCCACTGCCCGGGCGTACGCCTGAAATGACACGGCCTTGTCCGGGTGGGACAGCTTCTCCGCGCCCACGACAAGGGCTACATCAACCATTCCGCTAACCACTGCGCACCAGGCATGAAACAGCGCGGTACTGCCAGAGGCGCAGGCGTTCTCAATGTTGGTCATCGGCAGCCCACCCAGTCCGGTGTTACGAAGGGCCGCCTGCGCGCGGATCATCTCCTGGCCGGTGATCAGTCCCGCCGCAGCATTGGCAAAGAAGACCTGCTCGACATCTTGCGCGCCAAGACCGGCGTCCGCTAGCGCCTGCGCCACGGCCGACTCCGCCAATTGGCGGATCGTGAGGTCCGGTTGCTTCCCGAAAGGCGTCATGCCGACGCCGACAACTGCACATTTTGAATTCATCAGATTCATCAAGGTTTGTTCCGTTAAGTCCCCGAAAATTGCGGCGCCCGCTTCTCCCGGAACGCCGCAAGTCCCTCCCGACGATCCGCCGACATTGCGTGCAATTCGTTGAGGTCACGCTCGCGACGCAGGCCGATCTCCGGCGGTTGATGCAGCGAATCGCCCAGCGCCTCCTTCATCCGAGCGATTACCAGAGGGCTCTTGCCGGCGAAAAGCGCGGCGAGCCGCCGAGCCACAGGCAGCAGTTCCTCGTCCGGCACCACCTGATCCACCAGGCCAGCCTGGAGCGACTCGTCGGCGGACCAGAGTGCGCCGCTGAACATAAGGTATTTCGCCTTCGCGAGACCGATACGGCGTGGCAGCCGCACCGTAGCGCCGGCACCAGGGAACATCGCGTAGTTTGCATGCGCGTCGCCCAGGCGCGCGGATTGCGCGGCGATCACCTGATCACAAGCCAGGACCAGCTCCAGGCCTCCTGCAACAGCGATGCCGTTTACTGCGGCGATCACTGGCTTGGGGTACGAAGCGATCCGCTGCACCAGACTTCCGAGCGCTGCAATGAACGCGACGTTGCCACGCGGCACAGCACTGCGTAGCTCGGTCGCCTTCAGGTCGACGCCAGCACAAAAGCCCCGGCCAGCGCCGGTCAGCACCACGACCCGAACCGCTGCATCGTCCAAGCCGCGCCCGAGCGCGGAACCCAGGGAGTCGACGAGCTCGGGGGTCAGCGCATTAAGCGCTGCAGGCCGGCTCAAGGTCAAAGTCAGCACGCCATCCATCGCGCTCTCATGCAATTCATCGCTGTGCCGAATCGGCTCCATCAAAATCTCCGACTTGGGACTACGAACGTCGGCATCTTGGCTGGAATAACCATAATTGGGAACAGCATTTGAATATTGAAGGCATTACCTAACACTTATGGCTTGCATGTCCGAAGATCAGGGATCAGCGTTAGGGCACTGTCAAGTTGTTCGGTAGTGCCATCGAAGTCGAAGCCGTCCAGTGCTTCACAGATGCACTGGAGGTGGCAGGAAACAGGAAGGGAAGTAAACCGTATGGGGCTAAATATGGCACAGAATTTGGGAAACCAATCGCCTTAGGTCTGCGTCGACTTTCACCCGGCCACCAATCTGCGCATCACGGTCATCCCACTTCGGCGGGCCGCGTGCCGGGCGATGTGTGGCGGCAAGGACTCTGACCTGGCGTCGTTCAGTATGTGCTGGGTGTCTGCGCTGTGCGTGATAAATGAAACGATACACATCACACCACAATTCTGGCTAATCTGTAGAGATACCTCTTTGATGCGGGCGGGAAACAATTTGGCAGACGCATTCAACAGCATTATGCAAGGCATAGCGGAGGTTGTGCCACATACCAAGACCAAGAACAGCAAAGCCTCTAGCGTGAAGTTGTACCAACCCCCTGCGGTCAATCTAACAAACCTTCTCGCACGTCTGAGGCGCAGGTACGAACAGTGCCCTGCCCGATTGGGGTTTCGGTGACCACGGCAGCGAAAAAGCCCAGAAGACCCGGTGAAATCTTCACCGAATGCTACTGAAATCGTAGCGCTTTCAGCGGACTTCGCAGCTCATTTCCGCACCGGCGGCAAATCCGTGCAACTGCCATGCGCCACCTCGGCCGCCATGTCAATGCTCTCACCCAAAGTGGGATGCGGGTGAATCGTCTTGCCGATATCCACCGAATCGGCCCCCATCTCGATGGCCAATGCAATCTCACCAATCATGTCGCCGGCATGCGTGCCGATCATGCCGCCACCCAAGATCTTGCCGTGGCCGTGCGCATCTTCTGAATCATCAAACAGCAGCTTGGTGACGCCCTCATCCCGGCCATTGGCAATGGCGCGGCCGGACGCAGCCCATCAGTTCACCTCGAAATAAGCAACATATTTGTTATTTTTCCCCCTTGTAAAAAACAACATTTTTGTTTATTATCTAATGCATGAACTCGAAGCAAATGAAGAAATGGCTGGAGCAACAAGGCGCGTCATTTCAGCCTGGCAAGGGTTCGCACTTGAAGGTGTTTCTAAACGGCAAGCAGAGCACCCTGCCCATGCACGGCACCACTGAACTTGGCAAAGGGCTGGAAACCGCCATCAAGCGCCAACTTGGATTGAAGTAAGGAAAGACTATGTTTAATTACCCCGTAACCCTGACGCTCGATGGCGACACCCTGCTGGTGACTTTTGCCGACGTACCCGAGGCCATCACCTTCGGTGCCGATGAGGACGAGGCTTTGTTGCAAGCTGTCGATGCCCTGGAGACCGGACTTTCCTTCTATGTGGAGTCGCGCAAACCACTGCCTTTGCCCAGCAAACCCAAACGCGGCCAAAAGACAGTGCGCCCAGGTGCGCTGGAAGGCGCCAAACTGGGCTTGTACCAGGCCATGACAGAGCAAGGCATCCGCAAAGCCGAACTGGCCCGACGCCTGGGCTGGCATGTTCCGCAAGTAGATCGACTGTTTGACCTGCGACACGCCAGCAAACTCGACCAGATTGAGACGGCCGCACGCTCTCTTGGGCGCACGGTTGAGGTGCGGGTGACATAGGCGCAACGGGTTACGGACTTCGCGTATAGCTAAGCCAGTACGAACCGTTACCAGTTCGTACTTTGTTTGGAGTAGCTTGGAGGCTGGTTTACTTCCGCGCCGGCGGCAAATCCGTGCAGCTACCATGCGCCACCTCCGCCGCCATGCCAATGCTCTCGCCTAGCGTGGGATGCGGGTGGATGGTCTTGCCAATATCCACCGCGTCCGCCCCCATCTCGATCGCCAGGGCAATCTCGCCAATCATGTCGCCCGCGTGGGTGCCGACCATGCCGCCGCCCACGATCTTGCCGTGGCCGTGCGCTTCCAGGCTGTCGTCAAACAGAAGTTTGGTAACGCCCTCATCCCGGCCGTTGGCGATGGCGCGGCCAGACGCCGCCCAGGGGAACAGGCCTTTTTTGACCTTGATCCCTTGGGCCTTGGCCTGATCTTCGGTGAGGCCCACCCAGGCCACTTCGGGGTCGGTGTAGGCCACGCTGGGGATGACTCTTGCGTTGAAGGCGGCAGATGCCAACTCCTTATTGCCCTGCAGTTCACCGGCGATCACCTCAGCTGCCA
>CAJAXU010000446.1 GCA_903948045.1 uncultured beta proteobacterium
GTACGACGCCCACCCTTACGCGTTATCGGGCTGCATCGGGCTTGCCTCTGCGGGTGGGCATCCTACAACCCTAAGCAACATCAGACCATCGCCAATGGCAGTTTTCCGCGTTCGCAAGCCATTGCCCCCGAACCTACCAGTCTTTCAGAGCGGCCAGGAGTTGCGCTTTGACGTCTGAGCTGGCAAAACTGGCGTCGATGGACGTTCGCGCGACTGACTTGGTCATCGCATCCGTCCAGCCGAATGTGCGGCGGCACAAGGCATATTCCCCGATCAGGCTCGCGCCCAGCAAGGCCGGGTCATCCGTGTTGACGGACACGCGCACACCCGCTGATCGAAGTCTCTCAATCGGGTGGTCCAGTATGGACGGGTAGACACCCAGCACCAGGTTTGAGGTGGGGCAAATGCCAAGGGGAATTTGTCGGTCAACCAGCATGCGGACCAGCGCCGCATCTTCAATGGCCCTGACCCCATGGTCGATCCGGTCTGCCCCCAGCACGTTCACCGCATCCCAGACACCCTCGGGCCCGCTGGACTCGCCGGCGTGGACGGTGCGGCGCAGGCCAGCGTCTCCAGCGCGCCGAAAAGCTTCGGCAAATCGGGGGCCGGTTCGGCCGGCTATGGCCTCATTGCCATCGACCGACAAGGCCACGACCCGAGGATGGCGTAGGGCGCGCAATGCATCAACCAGTTCGATGGCTGCATCGGCCGACTGGGTTCGCAACAAGCTGACGCACACACCCACACGGGGCAGCCCATCCTGCTCGGCCGCTTTGAAACCCGCATCCATCGCATCCAGCATGGCGCCCAGCCGCCCATGCCAAGCATGCCAGTGCGTCGGGTTGAAGATGACATCGGCATAACCGGTGCCGTTGTCAGCCAGTCGCTGGCACAGGCCATAGCTCAGCGCCACCAGCCGCTCGGTCGTGCAGGCCAAACCGCACGCCAGGTCAAGAAAGCCAAGAAAGTCAGCCAGCCCTGAAAACTTGAACAAGTCTTCTTGCGGTCTGGGCAGTGCAAGGCCTTCGGTCTTGGCCCATTGCGCGATGGTTGCCGCCTCAAAACAGCCCTCCAGATGCAGATGAACTTCTGCCTTGGGAAGCGACTTCAATCGATGAGCCTCAAGTTCTGGGAGCGATGTGTTCATTCACCGGATTGTCCATGTGGTACGAGCTGTAGCTCTTTTGCGTCATTGCACCCCGGGTTGAATTGATTCACAGCGGCGTCTGACGCATAGCCCAGCAGGTTGTGCAGTGGCCTGCGCTTCGCAGTGAGCAGCCTCAAACCTCCAGGCAGCACATCGGGTCAAAGCGGCCCTGCTCGCCCTTGCGCGCGTAGCCCAACGGGTTGGCCAGCACCTGGCAGCCGTGGTGCTGGTAGTAGCTGGGCGCGTGCAGGTGCCCGTGCAGCCAGAACTGCGCCTGGGCCAGCAGGCCATCCAGCGCATTGCAAAAGCCGGCGGTACCGGGTGTCAGGCCGTAGCGTGGGTCGACGCTGCGCAGGCTGGGTGCGAAATGGGTCACCACCACGGTGGTGCCGGCAAAGGGCTGCGCCAGCGCCTCGGTCAGCCAGGCCTGGCAGACCAGCGCCTGCTCGCGCACCTGCTGGGCCAGCATGGGTGCGCCGTGCCGTGTGGTGGCAGCTTTACGCAGGTAGTAGTTGGCGGCTCGAAAGGCCTTGTCGCGCGCCTTGAGCTGCTGCGCCAGCGGGTTGCCGCTGAGTGTGGAGGCGCTGGTCTCGGGCGCCAGCGCGTCGAAGTCGGTCCACAGCGTGGTACCGATGAAGCGCACTTGGCCCGGCTTGGATGCCGCGCCATCGCCCCACAGCAGCACCTCGCGCTCCAGCCAGGTGATGCCCAGCCGGGCGCAGGTCTCGCGCAGCCGGTCGTGGGTCTGGTCAAAGTCCAGCCCGTCGTACTCGTGGTTGCCCGGCACAAACAGCACCGGCGTGGGCCAGCCCTGGCGGGGCGAGAAGCGCCCCAGGCCAAAGTCGGTGTCGGCCAGCAGCGAGCCGGTCTGGTACGAGCCGATGTCGCCTGCCAGCACCAAAAGGTCAGCGCCTGGTGCTGGCGTGGCGACCCAGTTGGGGTGGGTTTCCAAGTGCAAGTCTGACAAAAGCTGGATTTTCATGGGGGCAGGGTGGCTCAAAGGTCAAAGGCTGAAGCACCCAGCGCCACCAGGTTCTGGCGTAACCATTGATGGGCACCCAATCGGCCCACCCGGTGGTGCGAGAGCGCATCCACCTGGACCGGCGGCACGGCAAAGGGCAGTTCGCGCAACACCAGTTGATCGGCAATGCCGGTGGCATTGACAAAGTGACGCGGCAGGACCGTCAGCAGGTTCGAGCCAGCCACCACTTTGCCCGCCGTGAAAAATTGATTCACCGTGAGCACAATGCGGCGCGCGCGCCCGATCGCCGCCAGCGCCTCATCGACAAAGCCGAACGGACGGCCAGAAAAACTCACCAGCAGGTGGCGGGCAGCACAGTAATTGGCCAGAGTCAGCGCCTCCTTGGCCAGCGGGTGGTCACGCCGCATCACGCAGACATACTCGCCGCTGTAGAGGCGTTCATGGCTGAACGCGACAGCCGCGCCGGATTGGATGCGCGCTGTCAGGTCGGCCATGGCGGCGGGGAAATAGCCGACCGCCAGGTCGACGGTCTCATCTTCGAGCAGGCGGCGGGGGTCGCGCGTGGTCAATGGCACCACGCGAATCGACACGCCTGGGGCGGTGTGGTCCATGGCATCCAATAGGCCCGGCATGAGCTTGGCCGCGGTGGCGTCGGCCATCGCTAAAACGAAGGTGTTGCTGGCCTGGGCCGGGACAAACTGACCAGGCACCAGCGCCTCCTCCAGTTGCCCCAGTGCCTCGCGCACGGTTGGCCAGAGTGCCAGTGCGCGCGGCGTGGGGCTCATCTCCTGCCCGGTGCGTTTCATCAAATCGTCGCCCAGCGCCTCGCGCAGCCGCTGCAAGGCGTTGCTGACCGCAGGTTGGGTCAGGGACAACTTGTGAGCGGCGCGGGTCAGGCTGCGTTCGGTCATCACCTCGTCAAACACGCGCAGCAGGTTGAGGTCTAGTTGCCTAAAAATCGGGCTGTGAGCGGGGTCAATCATTATTGCGGTGAATATACGCTATCAAGGATCTAAATTTTGCAAATATGCGGGTAAACCCTAATATGCGGTGAGAGGCCAGTCTAACGATGGTCATTACAGA
>CAJAXU010000447.1 GCA_903948045.1 uncultured beta proteobacterium
ATTGATGTAGACTGGCACATCAGAAAGGTAATCATATACTAGGCAGGATGAAACTCTACCGCAAATGCATTGGTGCTCCGCCAAGGAGGACGCACATTGCTGCTGATCCGCCGCGCGGCCGGGGCTGGCTGCCGGCAGCGCGTCCGGGGTGGTCGGCGCGGGGCGCCGACTCTGCTGCGATGCTCGCGCTGCGCCCGGGCCGCGCAACTCACTGTGTTCGCTGCGCTCACACCGTTCGGACAAGCGCGGCCAGCATGAGGACGAAACGCGCGGTGCGCGTCGGGCGCAGCGCTGCGCTTCTCTCCACCCCGGAATGCGCTCCCGACAGCCAGCCCCGGCCGCGCGGCTGCGCTTTTTCCCAAAAAGGTGACAGTATGCAAAACGTCCAAATCCCAACTGCCAAGGGGCAAGGGGCCAGCGGCAGCGCGCCTCTGGTGCGCCGAGAAGCGCAGGGCTGGCGGCCTCGCGCGCAGCGCGAATCGTCAACTGACTCGTCGCGCTTGTCTGAACGCAGCGAATGCAATGAGCGCAGTGAGTTGCGCGACGCGGGCCGCCGGACCGAGCATCGCAGGGCAGTCGGTGCAGCGCACCGACCGCACCAGTGAAGCGCTGCCGCTGGCCCCTTGCCCCTTGAGCAAAAGCGCCGGAGCCAAATGTCTGCTACCGCCGCGACCCACCAAAAATGCCGCCGAGCACGCCCCGGATGATCTGGCGGCCCACCTCGCGCCCGATCGAGCTGGCGGCGCTTTTGATCAGTTGCTCGCCCACACTGGCGCGGGTGCGACGGGTGCCGCCGCCCAGCAGATCGCCCAGGCCGTCCAGCAGACCGCGTTCGGGTGCGGCGGCGGGGGCTTGCTCGTCAGCGGCTGCTGGTGCCCGGCGGCCACCGGCTGCAGCCGGTGGCAGGCCTGGCGCTTGGGCGGGCGTGGCGCCAAGGCGGGACTGCACATGGCCCTTGAGCGCCTCGAACGCTGATTCGCGGTCCACCGCCTTTTCGTACACGCCAGCCACCATCGACTCGGCCAGCAGCTGCTGGCGTTGTGCTGGCGTGATGGGGCCGATCTGGCTGGCTGGCGGCAGCACATAAACCCGCTCGGTCAGCGACGGTCGGCCTTTCTCGTCCAGCAGGCTCACCAGGGCTTCGCCCACGCCGAGTTCGGTGATGGCCGTGGCCACGTCCAGCCCGGGGTTGGCGCGCATGGTGTCGGCGGCGGCCTTGACCGCCTTCTGGTCGCGCGGGGTGAAGGCACGCAGCGCGTGCTGCACCCGGTTGCCCAGCTGGGCCAGCACCGAATCGGGGATGTCCAAAGGGTTTTGCGTGACAAAAAACACGCCCACGCCCTTGGAGCGCACCAGCCGCACCACCAGCTCGATGCGCTCGATCAGCGCCTTGGGCGCGTCATTGAACAGCAGGTGCGCTTCGTCAAAAAAGAACACCAGTTTGGGCCGGTCCAGATCGCCCACCTCGGGCAGCGTCTCGAACAACTCGCTCAGCAACCACAGCAAAAAGGTGGCGTACAGGCGCGGCGCGTTCATCAGCTGGTCGGCGGCCAGGATGTTGATCACGCCTTTGCCGCTGCAGTCCGTCTGCATGAAGTCGGCGATGTTGAGCATGGGCTCGCCAAAAAATCGGTCGCCGCCCTGCGATTCAATCTGCAGCAGGCCGCGCTGGATGGCGCCGACGCTGGCGGCGCTGATGTTGCCGTACTCGGTGGTGTAGCTGGCCGCGTTGTCGCCCACGTGCTGGCACATGGCGCGCAGGTCTTTCATGTCCAGCAACAGCAGGCCGTCGTCGTCGGCGATGCGAAACACCAGTTGCAGCACACCGGCCTGGGTCTCGTTGAGGTTCAGCATGCGCGCCAACAGCAGCGGCCCCAAGTCGCTCACTGTGGCGCGCACCGGGTGGCCCTGGGTGCCGAAGACATCCCACAGGGTGGTCGGAAATGCTACAAAGTCAGGAGCATCAAAGCCACGCTCAGCAAGGACTTTGGCCAGTTTTTCTCCTAAACGGCCGGGTTGCGACAGGCCGGTGAGGTCACCTTTGACATCGGCCATGAACACCGGCACACCGAGTGCGGAAAAGCCCTCGGCCAGGGTTTGCAGGGTGATGGTCTTGCCAGTGCCGGTGGCGCCGGTGATCAGGCCGTGGCGGTTGGCCTTGTCGGGCCGCAGGAAGCATTGGCGCTGGCCTTTGCCCTGGGTGCGCTGGGCGATGAGGATGCCCTCGTCCTGGATCAATGTCATGGAAATCCTGAAAAGTACAATTCAGCGCGTAGCGTAACGAATTTTTAAGAAAGAATCCCGTGGCAGGACACAGCAAATGGGCCAATATCCAGCACCGCAAAGGGCGCCAGGACGAGAAACGCGGCAAGATCTGGACCCGCATCATCCGTGAGATCACGGTGGCGGCGCGTGCCGGCGGCGGTGATCTCAGCGCCAACCCGCGGCTGCGGCTGGCGGTGGACAAGGCCAAGGCCGCCAACATGCCGGCTGACCGCATCAAGTACAACATCGATAAGGCCACCGGCAACCAAGAGGGCGTCAGCTACGAGGAAATCCGCTACGAAGGCTACGGCATTGGCGGCGCCGCCATCATCGTCGACACCATGACCGACAACCGGGTGCGCACCGTGGCCGAGGTGCGGCACGCCTTCAGCAAACATGGCGGCAATATGGGGACTGAGGGCTCGGTGGCGTTTCAGTTCAAGCATTGCGGCCAGCTGATTTTTGCGCCAGGTACACCCGAGGACCGCATCATGGACGTCGCGCTGGAGGCGGGCGCCGACGACGTGGTCACGGATGACGACGGCGCGATCGAGGTGCTGACCGCAGCGGCCGACTTTGAGGCTGTGCGCAATGCGCTGGTGGCAGCCGGCTTTGTGCCGGCGGTGGCGGGTGTCACCATGCGGGCGGAAAACATGGTGGAGCTCAGCGGCGATGAGGCGCTGCGCATGCAGAAATTGCTGGACATCATCGAAGAGCTCGATGACGTGCAGGAGGTGTATCACAACGCCCAAATGGACGGCGTCGAGGCATGAATGTCCTGGTGATTGGCGGCGGCGGCCGCGAACATGCGCTGGCCTGGAAGCTGGCGCAATCGCCCCGGGTGCAAAAGGTCTATGTCGCGCCCGGCAATGGCGGCACGGCGCTCGACCCGGACCTGGAAAATGTGCCCATCACCGACATCCAGGCCTTGCGGGCCTGGGCTGCCGACAAAAAAATTGGCTTGACCGTGATCGGCCCCGAAGGCCCGCTGGCGGCCGGCGTGGTGGATGAGTTTCGGGCCCATGGTCTGCGCGTCTTCGGCCCGACCCGAGCGGCAGCGCAACTGGAGAGCTCCAAGGCCTTTTCCAAGGCCTTCATGCAGCGCCATGGCATCCCGACCGCCGCCTATGAAACCTTTTCCGACCCGGTGGCGGCCCATGCCTACATCGCGCAGCAGGGCGCACCGATCGTGGTCAAGGCCGACGGTCTGGCCGCTGGCAAGGGCGTGGTGGTGGCCGAAACCCTGGCGCAGGCGCATGAGGCGGTGGACTTCATGCTCGAAGGCAACCGCCTGGGCGTGGCGCACAACGCCGGTGGGGCTCGAGTCGTCATTGAAGAGTTTCTGCAGGGCGAAGAGGCCAGTTTCATCGTGCTGTGCGACGGTAAGAACGTGCTGGCGCTGGCGACCAGCCAGGACCACAAGCGCCTGCTGGACGGCGATGCTGGCCCCAACACCGGCGGCATGGGCGCCTATTCGCCGGCGCCGGTGGTCACGCCCGATGTGCACGCCCGTGCCATGCGCGAAATCATCCTGCCGACTGTGCGTGGCATGGAAAAAGACGGCATTCCCTACACCGGCTTTTTGTACGCCGGCCTGATGATTGATGCAGCCGGCCAGCCC
>CAJAXU010000448.1 GCA_903948045.1 uncultured beta proteobacterium
AGGTTGATGAAGACAAACACCAGCAGGATGAACAGGATGCAGCCCTGGATGAGCGGGTAGTCGCGGGTGCTGATGGCCTGGATCAGCAGGCGGCCCAGGCCAGGGTAGGTGAATACGGCCTCGGTCACCACGGTGCCGCCGATGAAGGTGGCCATCATCAGACCGACGATGGTGACAAAGGGCAGCAGGGCATTGCGCATGACATGCCGACCGATCACATCGCGCTCGGGCAGCCCCTTGGAGCGGGCGGTACGCACATAGTCGGCCTTGAGCTCGCCCAACAGGGAGGCGCGCAGAAAACGGGCGAAGATGCCCGACACGTACACCCCCAGTGTTAATGCCGGCAGCAACAGATTGCGGATAGCGTCCCAGGGTGACTCAAAGACGGACACATAGGCCGACGCAGACGGCAACCAGCGCAAGTGAACCGCAAACAGCAGAATCAGCAGGATGCCAAGCCAGAAGGTGGGCACGCCCAGCGCCAGCGCGCTCCAGCCGCTCAAGCCCCGGTCCAACAGCGAGCCTGGTTTGAGTGCGCTGAGAACGGCCACGGGGATACCCAGTAACAGGCCGACGAGCGTGGCTGCCAGTCCCAGTTGCAGGGTGGCAGGAATGCGTTGCCCGATCAAATTGAGCACCGGCTCACGGTTCTGGATGGACAAGCCGAAATCACCTTGCAGGGCACTGCCCAACCAGGCCGCGTATTGCACATGAACCGGGCGGTCCAACCCAAGCCGCACTGTCACCGCCTGAATTTGCTCAGGTGTGGCGTTTTCCCCCACCATGGCGGCGACTGGACTGCCAGGCACGGCGTAAATCATGGCCCAGATGCCGGTGGAGGCAATCAGCACCACTGGCAACAGCTGCAGCAAGCGCCGCAAAATGAACGCAATCATGGTTTGCCACCCGGTGTATCCACCACTTCATGGCGGTCCTCCAACACCTTGGCCAAGGTGCGGCCGAGGGTATCCAGCGACAGGATGGTGAAGGTCAGGACCAGGCCAGGAAACACGGCGTAGGTAGGGGCATCGTGCAAAAAGGACTTGCCGGTACGCAGCATCTCGCCCCAACTCGGGGTCGGCGGAGGGATACCGACGCCCAGAAAGGCCAGCGAGGCTTCGATCAGGATGGCCACCGACGACAGAATCACGACCTGGACCAGAATCGGGCTCCAGGCATTAGGCAGAACGGTGCGGAACATGTTGTAGGACGATGAACCACCCAAGGCCTCCACGGCCGTGACAAAGTCGCGTTTGCGCAAAGACAGCACCTGGGCACGGGTAATACGCGCAAAACTGGGTATGCCGGTGATCCCAACCGCCACCAGCGCGGCCATCTGGCTGCGCCCGAGCACCGCGATCAGGGCCATGGCGAACAGGATCCCGGGCAGGGACAGCAACACGTCGACAAAACGCATCAGCAGTGTGTCGCGCCAGCCGCCAAAAAAACCAGCCATCAGCCCGATGGGCACACCGATCAGCCCGGCGATGGTGACTGCGCCAGCTGCCGTCAGCAAGGAGGTGCGGGCGCCATAGATCACGCGGGCAAAGATGTCGCGGCCCAACTCGTCGGTGCCGAACCAGTGCACTGGCCCCGGCGCCTGCAACATGTTGACGTAATCTTGCGTCAGGGCATCGAAGGGCAGGATCCATCGCGCCAGAAGAGCCGTCAGGATCATCAGCGTCAGGAACAGCAGGCTGAGCAAGGCCCCTTTGTGCGCCAGCACTCGACCGGCGGTTTGCCGCGTGCGATGCAAGCGCCCGCTCATGACAGTGGCCCGGCGTGGTGACAGGCCACGCGGGTGGGCAAACCCGGGTAAGCCACAAATGCCGGGGATTCGCGTTGGCACAACGCGGTGGCCTTGAAGCAACGCGGGTGGAAGTAGCAGCCGGTGGGCGGCGATGCCGGGTTGGGAATATCGCCCTGCAGCAGGATGCGCTGGCGCTTGGCGCGGGCACCGGGGTCTGGCACCGGTACTGCCGACATCAGGGATTGGGTATACGGATGAAGGGGGGTGTCGTACAACGCTGCCTTGGTGCTTTCTTCGACGATACGGCCCAGGTACATCACCGCGACCCGGTCCGAGATGTGCCGCACCACCGACAGGTCGTGGGCGATGAACAGGTACGCCAGGGACAGCTCCCGCTGCAGGTCCTGCAGCAGGTTGATCACCTGCGCCTGGATCGACACGTCCAGCGCGGCCACCGGCTCGTCCAATATGAGCAGTCGCGGCTTGAGCGCCAAGGCGCGGGCAATGCCAATGCGCTGGCGCTGTCCGCCCGAGAACTCTTGGGGGTAGCGTTGCATCATGGTCTGGGAGAGCCCCACCATCTCAAACAGCTGCGCCACCCACTGCGCACCACCCATCTCGTCATAGAGACCGTGGATGCGCAAGGGCTCGGCCACGATATCGCCCACGGTGAGCACCGGGTTCAGCGACGAGTAGGGGTCCTGGAAGATGTACTGCATGTGGCGGCGCACCTGCCGCATGGCATCACCCGGCAGCTGCGTGATGTCTTGCCCGTCAAACAGCACCCGCCCGCCCGATTTGGGAATCAAGCCCATGATGGCGCGACCGGTGGTGGTCTTGCCACAGCCGGACTCCCCGACCAAGCCCACAGTTTGGCCGGCACGCACCGTCAGACTCACCCCGTCTACTGCCCGCACCCAGCCCACGCGGCGACGCAAAATACCAGCTTTGATCGGGTAATAGACTTGGAGCTGGTCCACCACCAGCAAAGGGGCAGCGGCTGGCAACTCGGCCAGGGCCGGGCTGCGTGGCTGCGCCGGCGACTTGGGCTCAACCGCCGTGAGCAGCTGCTCAACGTCGTCCGAGAAATGACAGGCGCTGGTATGGCCCGGCCCCACATGGCGCAGTGCAGGATCCTGCGTTGCACACAACGGGCGCTGCTGACCGATGGGGCAGCGCGGATGGAAGGCGCAGCCGGTCGGCAACGCAGTTGGCGTAGGGGGCTGGCCGATGATGGGCACCAAGCGCGTATCCACCGTGTCAATCCGCGGCACGCTGCGCAGCAGCCCCACCGTGTAGGGGTGACGCGGTTGGGCAAAGATGGCCTGCACCGGACCGGACTCGACAATTCGACCGCCGTACATGACGGCCACCTGGTCGGCAACCTCGGCCACCACCCCGAGGTCATGGGTGATCAAGATGACAGCCGCACCCGTATCCGCCTGCCGTTTGGCCAGCACCGCCAGCACCTGGGCCTGCACCGTCACATCCAGTGCGGTAGTGGGTTCGTCGGCAATGATGAGCTTTGGGCGCCCCGACATGGCCATCGCGATCACGGCGCGCTGTCGCATGCCGCCAGAGAACTGATGCGGAAACTGGGTGGCACGGCCGGCTGGGTCTGGAATATCCACCTCACGCAGCAATTCGACCGCGCGCTGCTTGGCCTGGCCAGCCGGGACTTGGCCGTGGGCCACCTGGCCTTCAATCACCTGTCGCCCGATTGGCAGCACCGGGTTCAGGGTGGTGGTCGGGTCCTGGAACACCATACCCACGTCGCGGCCCCGCATCTGGCGCAGCGCCTCTGAGCCCAGTGTGGTGATCTCCACACCATCGAGTTCGATCGAGCCCTGCACCTGTGCACCGGGCGGCAGCAAGCCACTGAGGGCCAACGAAGTGACGCTTTTGCCCGAACCGGACTCACCCACAATGCCCAGCACCTGGTTGGCACTGACCTCAAAGTCAACGCCACGGACCGCCGGCACCTGGCGGCCCGAACCGACAAAAGTGACCGTCAGGCCGCGGACACGGAGCGTCAACGGAACCCTATGGTGCGGAAGACCGGCATATTGTCAATTTCACGGGTAATGCCACCGACATTTTTGGCGGCCACAATCAGACCGATGTCGTAGGTGTTGGTGGGAATGGCAAAGGCCGACTCGACCAGCACCTTGTTCAGGTTGTCGTAGGCGGCCTTGACCTCGGCACCCGAGCCAAAGGTCTTTTCGACCCGGGCGATCGCCTCGACATAGGCGGGATGCGGATGGGGGTCACCCAGCACCGGGTTCTTGGCCGTGCGGTAGATGCTGTTGGTGGCAACCCGGGTCGGGAATTTCTGGATGTTACCGATGCCTCCAAACAGGGCATTGAACTTGCCGGCCAGCAAGGCGGTCGTGAACTCGGGCGCGCCCATGACGTCGAGCTGCACCGTCATGCCGACCTTGGCTATTGTGCTTTGCACCACCTGGCTGATCGCCACTGAGGCCTGGTCGCCGCCGTTGACCAGAATCTTCCAGTTGTTCATGTCGGCCTGCGACAGCCCCGACTCCTTGAGCAGGGCGCGCGCCTTGTCGAGGTCGAAGCCGTACCTGGTGTCATAGGACTTGTCGGCGGCCGGGCTCGCGGGCGCCCAGGGCAGCGCCGTGGTTTCGCCCAGGCCGGCATAGCCCACTTGCAGGATGGCGCGGCGGTCCATCAGATGATTGAACGCCTGGCGGAACTTCTCATTGCGGAACGGTCCCTGGGTGGTGTTGATGCGGAACACCTGAACCAGGGGACCCGGCCCCTGCACCAGCTGATAACCCGCAGAACGCAAGCGCAAAGCTGCCCGTGAATCACCGCCATAAATCATGTCGACCGCGCCAGACTCCAGCGCTGCACTGGCGGCATCGTTATCACTGAAGAAGGTCAGCACCACCTCGTTGAGCAAGGGCTTTTCCGCGCGCCAGTATTTGGGGTTGACGACCATGCGCACCCGCTGACCCAGCACCCGCTCGGCCAACATGAATGGGCCAGTACCGGCTGGCTTGGTTTCCACCGTGTCGATGCCCGCCGGGTCAATGGGTGAAATGAACTGCAGCAGGTCGGTGATCTGCTTGTCCGGCATTGGCGCACTGAAATTCAGCCGGATCGTGTACGGGTCAACCACGGTCCAGTCTTTCACGGCCGACATGGTGGCGTACAGATTTTTGCCAAGCTTGGGATCTGCCGCTTTCTTGAGGGTGGCTGCCACTGCTTCGGCATTCATGACCGCACCGCTATGAAAGGTGACATCACGACGCAGCGTCAACGTCACAGAGTTATTGCCGGCCCCAATCGCCCAGGCCGACGCCAAATTGGGAATGGCCTGCCCTTCGGGGGTGTACTCGATCAGGCTGTCGTACAAGCTCTTGATCAAGGGGAAATTTTGCGAGGAGAACTGTGCGGGGTCGTAATTCACGATATCCGCCAGGATCGCCACCCGCAAGCGGCCTCCCTTGAGCGCCTGAGCCTGCACCGAGAGGGGTGACAACAAGGCCGTGACGGCGACCGCTGCCGACGCGGTCAGGACAGTACGGCGAGCAATGCTAGGTTTCATGGTTAGATTTCCTCTTGATAAAACAAAAAATCAGCGTGCGTGATCGTCATGGACTGACGCCCCGCCAATCGGCCAATGGGTCCAGCGGGTACACCGGGCGCGGCAGACGTTCCCAGGGCAGGCTGAGCACATCCGACTGTCCGGGACCGGTCGTATCCACCCGGATCACCTGGGACGACAGGGCTGCAAAGTACTGGAAATTGGAGGCGGTTTTCAAGACAGCCATCTTGTACTGGCGAGGATCAATGCCCATGAACTCATACACATCGGGCAGGTTACCCGCCACGCCCCGGTATTCACTGACCAGCATGGTGACCGGACCGACCTGGAACACCACGGTGCAGCCCATGTCGATCTCGGCCTGGTAGTAGTTCCGCAGTGGCACCATGCCTCGGTGGATGCGCCCCACGGTACCGGTAACCATGAGTGGCTTGAAGAATTTGGGTGCTGAGTGTCCCCCCACAGCCAAAGTCACTTTGGCGCCCTCGCCTGCGGCGACCAGCGTGGCAACTGTCTCAGGTTCAATCAGGGGCATCAAGACCGGGCTCTGAACGCCTAAGCGCAGAATGGATTCGAGAATCAGATTGCTGTCGCCCGACGAGCCACCAAACACGGTATCGCCGGTGTCGCTCAGCACGACCAAGCCCGAAGCGGCCTGGTCCGCCATGCGCACCGCGTCGTCAATCGGCACCGCGTCTTTCTTCTGGAACTCTGCGCGCAGTGACCAGGCCAGGTCAGCCAATTCATCGGCCAAGGATTCGGCCAAGGACTGGTCGTTGTCCGTCACCACCACAGTGGACCAGCCCCCTTCAGCAACATCGAGCCAGGGTTGCATGGGGTAGTTGGATGCTTGCAACACGCGCGGGTCGGCCTCCATGGCACGCGCCCGGTCGAACCAAGTTTTCATCGGCCCCTGTGCGGTCAGAAACTGCTCTTGGTGAGACAACAGCGGCAGCTTGCGCCAGGCCATGACCGGGCGTGCACCGCCGTACAAGATCCTGAGCATCACCTCAGCCCCGATGCGACCGGTATCGTAGGGGTCATGCGGCTGGGTCCGGTGGCCAACGATGGCTGTGCTTAGCGCTACCATTTTTTTTGTGACGTTGCCGTGGTGGTCCAGCCCCAACACGATGGGCACATTGGGACCAAGAACATCCCGGCAGGTTTGCAGTTGCGCACCCTCGACGTCGTCAATGCCGTCAGCCGCACAGGCGCCGTGCAACTGCAGAGTCAGGGCGTCGATCGGGCCGGCCGCCTGCAGGCCGAGCCTGATCTTCTGTTCAAAGAAACGGTAGGCGTCCTGGGTGATCCGGCCGCCCGCTACTGCCCACCCGCGGACGATGGGAACCATCGTGATAGCGTGGCCGGATGTCTCGATGACATCAAGAAAGCCACCAATCTCACCGACCCCACGGAAGGTCTCGATGATCGCTTCGCCCTCGACGATGCCGAATGCTTCGTAGTCCCGCAGCGTGGTCGGAACCGGGTTGAAATCATTGGTTTCCTGACCAATGTGAATGAGCGCAATTCGCATGTTTTCAATGATAGTCAATGCAGTTCACGGGCATGTCGGGCCGGCGTTTCATGCAGCGAAACAGCGCCACAGAGATCACAAAATCCCCAGGCGTGTGAACACGCTGGCCAAAGACTCGCCTGTCAGCAAGGCATCTCGAGTGTGGTTTTCTCCTTTGACCTTCTCCAGGGCCAGGTCCATCACGGCATGCTCGTGCGAGCGCGGGATCACCACAATGCCATCGACGTCACCAAAAATCAGATCGCCCGGGTCGATGCTGACACCGCCACATTCGACACGGACATCACGGTCGACCATGCGCGCACGCCCCTTGGTGTCCAGCGGACCAATGCCACCATGGAACACCGGGAAGTCCATCTCGCGGATCTGCCGCACGTCGCGCACCAGGCCATCGGTGACACAGCCCGCTGCGCCACGTACCTTGGCTGCGGTCGATAGCAACTCACCCCACGGAGCAATCCGCTCGGTGGGGCCATTGCAGGCCAGCACCACCACATCCTGGGCTTGCAGATCGTCCACCAGGGCGATTTCCACCTCGTAGGGGTTTTCCCCCTCTCTGAGCGCATACGCGGGCATGTACAGGCCGGTCCGCGCACGCCCGACCATCACATGCCGTTCGTCAAGCGGTCGCATAAAGGGCTTCATCGCGCGCCGTACCAAACCCAAACTGTCCATGATGTCGGACAGGATGGCGGAGCTCAGGGGCTTGAGTTGGGAGGGGTCAATCGCAGTCATCTGGGCAGCTCCTTGATCTTGAGATATGTGCTTCATGCACTTTGTCACAGTACTTGGCTGCATCCTACACAACGCTTGCCAACTAGACATTCGCAAATTGCCCGACCCTGGGGCAACCACGCTTGACGCTCACACGGTTCGGGTATAAGCTGAAATTCTTTGAGGTGAACGATGAGCTTGGACCGGCGATATGTGGTGACCCCTGTGCACAAAGCCATGCAGTTGCTCGACGCGCTGGTGGCCAGCAAGGAGCCCATGACCTTGTCGGATCTGGCCGCCTGCACGGCTCTGCCCAAGACCACCACATTCCGCTACCTGTATACCTTGCGGGCCTCTGGATTTGTCGGCTATGACGAGGCCTCTGAACGCTATCTCATTGGGTCCCGCGTGGCGGTGTCAGCGCCCTTGAGCACCCAGGTGGAAAGGATCCGGGAAGCGGCGCATCCGGCACTGCGACGGCTACAAAGACAGTTCAACGAGACCGTGAATCTGGCCGTGCGGGATGGCTCGGACATTGTCTACATCGACATGGTCGGCTCCACCCGCCTGCAGCACACAGAGGCCATGATCGGCAAGCGGGACCCGCTTTACTCGACCGCCTTGGGAAAAGCCATTTTGCTGACCCTGGGGTCGTCCGAGCTCGACCGCGTGGTGCCACGGCAGATGGCCTCGCGCACGCCGCACACCATCACCAACCGCGACCTCTTTCTGGACAACATTGCACAGAGCGCGCTGCGCCATTACGCCCTTGACCTGGAGGAAAACGAAATAGGTGCCCGGTGTGTGGCGGCTGCCATCTGCTCACCGCGCAGCGGTGATGCAATTGCGGCGATCAGCATTTCCGGCCCCTCCCAACTGATGACCATGGAGACCCTGGACCGGATGGGCCGCGTGCTGGCGCGCACCGTGAGCCATCTGGAAGTTTCCGAAACACTGCAATAGCTGCGGTTGACCGGACAAATCAAGGGCTGGCTGGGAGCACAGCCGTTTCACGACAAGAAACACCTGGCCCGACGGCGCAGTCGGGCCTTCGGTTACGTCTCCCCACTTGCCGGCGGCTGGGCCCGCACCGCCTGGATCAGGCCTTTCATATAACCTACGGCAAAAATCTGCCCACGAATCATGTAGCCGGGCTCGTCATTGCGCTCCCCCTCCATGGTCGGGTTATGGTCTGGCCGCAATGGGCCATCGTAGCCAATGTCGTGGTAGGCCTTCATGGCCTCAAACATATCGGTCTTGCCTTCGTCATGAAAGGTTTCTTCAAATAGCGGCACACTGCCCCGGATGTCTCGGAAGTGGGCAAAAAAGATTTTCTTGCGGCGCCCAAAGTGCCGAATCGCGTCAGGAATATTCACCCCGGGCATGGCGGCAAAGTTACCCTGGCACAAGGTGATGCCATTGCTGGAACTGGGCGCCATCTCTAGCACCCGGTCAAACGCCGCCACGTCGCGCAGGATGCGCGCAAGACCACGCACCGGCGACATCGGCGGATCATCCGGGTGCAGGGCCAGCTTCACCCCGGCGGCCTCGGCCACGGGCATGGCTCGGTGCAAAAAATAAGCCAGGTTGGCCCACATCTGCTCGTCCGTGGTCTCGCCGGCATAGGTCAGGGCCATGGCGGCGGGGTCACGCGCGTCAAACTGAGTGACCAGCGCACCGCCACGCCCAGGCATGTCAAAAGCGGTGCGCAGCCAGTTGAACACGGCCATGAAGTTGTAACAGTACACCGGGATGCCGGCTCGTCCCATATTGACGATGCTCTGGCACACGCTGGCGATGTCATCATCACGACCCGGCATGCCGAGGGTAATGCGGTCGGACAGCTGGTAGCCCTCGATCACCGACAAGGTCAGCCCCTGCGCTTCCACCTGACGGCGCATGGCCAAGAGGTCCTCGTAAGCCAGGGGCGGGCCTTGCTCCCGCTGCGGCGCCATCGACAAACCAGCGACAGTGCTGACAACATCAGTCATGCCCATTTGACGGGCCAGGCGGAGATCGGAGTCAGCCAGGGGGCGCGACACCATTGCAAGTTTCATACAAAGCTCCAGTCAAAGTAACCGTTCATCAGGGCTCTTCACGACGATGCGCGGTGACCGTCGGTCAAACCCAGTTTTTCCATATCCTGCTTCAGCCGGGTAAATCCGCGCCAAGCCACGCTGCCGAGCAGCGCTGAGAGCAAAAACAGCCAGACACCCAAGCCCGTGCTGCCGGGTACATGGCCCTTGGCATCCCAGCCCAGGTAGAGCGCCATGCCGACGAAGGGTGCAATCGCACCGCGCACACCGGTCAGGGTGACGTGAACACCCATGTAGGCCGACAGCTGCTCTTTCGGTGCGAAGTCGTTGTGACCGAGTTGCCAGGCCAGGGTGCCGCCGGCGTTGACCAGGCTGGTCAAAAAGCGGCCGACTGCCAGCCAGAACAGTGAGAGACTGAAGGCGCCCCAAAACATCACCAAGGTCCCGATCACCCACAGCGCATTTTGACGCGCGCGAAATTCGCTCACATGCACCCGGTCAAAATAGCGGGCCCACCAATGAATGGTGGTGAAATTCAGCAAGAACGGGATGATCAGCACGATGCCAATGCTGGTGGCGTAGTTGGCGCCAATTTGTTTGGAGATCAGGTACACCAGTGGCGGCTCCAGCATCATGGCGGCCAGGCCCGAGATGAACTGGAACGACTGGTAGCGGGCGTAATGCGGGTCGGTCCGTAAAATCGCTAAGAAGTTGTTGCGCCCCAGCTTGTCGCGCCCACTGCGCCGCTCCATCACTTGGTGGCGTTTTTCCCCCTGCAGGCTGACCCCGGAATAAGCCCACGCCCCCACACCGCCCGCCAGCAGGCCGGCGGCATACAGCCAGCGAAAACTCTCAGGGTGTGAGTCCAGCAGCAAGCTGCCAAGCCCGGTGGTCAGCACAATCATCAAGCTGCTGATGGCCTGCAGACGTCCAGTGATGCGGGCCCGCAGACTGCGGTCGTAGTTCAGACTCCAGGCGACGCTGCGCAGGGTAATGATGCCGGCAATCAGCAGCCGGCTCAGCACCACCGCGCACACCAGGATCCAGCCACCCAGGGCGGAACGCGGGCTCAGCGCAATGGCCGCCACGCACAGCAGTACCACCAACTGCAGGGCAGTCACCAAGGGCACCTTGGCCCGGCCCGTGGCCAGCCGGTTCCAGAAAAAACTCGACAGATTGCCAAACATGGATGCCGCAGAAATCACGGCAATCATCCAGGGCTGGGCGTCAAAGGCCTTGGCCGCCAGCACCGCCACGAAGCCGCCCTCCAGCAGGCCGGTGGCTACCGGCATGCTCAGCTCGGTCCACTGCTCACGTCGAAAGGAGTGTCTGACCGCTGGCTCCAGTCCCGTGGGGACGCGGAAGGTCTCTAGCAGGGACATGTCAGGGTCAAGATGCAGCTGTACCTGGCCAGCGGCTGCCGCTGATGGTCTCGGGCGCTGGCTCCGCAGGAGTTCAAGGGGGGGTTGGCCCGGTTCGCTCAACAATCATGCGGTAGTGCTCGGGCCGCCGGTGGCGCGCAAAGTTGAAGGTGGTGTCACGGTACGAGCGGCCCAGATCCAGGTCGCAGCGGCTGACAATCACCTCGTCCTCGGCACTGCTGCAACGCGCCGCAATCTCCCCGGTTGGCGTGATGATGCAACTGCCGGCAATCATGTCCACCCCTTCTTCCATCCCGGCCTTGGCAATACCAATCACCCAAGCGCTGTTCTGGTAGGCACCCGATTGCATTGACAACTCATTGTGGAACTGACCCAAACGGTCGTGGTCGGGCGCAGCCGGGTGGTGCACTGGCGTGTTGTAGCCACAGAAAATCATGTCAACACCCTGCAAGCCCAGCACCCGGTAGGACTCGGGCCAGCGCCGGTCGTTGCAGATGATCATGCCAGCGACGCCACCCCAGGCCTGCCAGGCGCCGAAGCCCAGGTCACCTACCTCAAAATAGCGCTTCTCAAGATTCTGGAACGGGGTCTCGGGCCGGTGGTCAGCATGGCCTGGCAAATGGATCTTGCGGTACTTGCCGATGATTCGGCCATTGGCGTCGACCAGAATCGAGGTGTTGAAGCGTCGTTTGCGACCGCTGGACATGTCCAGTTCGCAGTAGCCTAGGTGAAAACCGACCCCAAGCCGGCGTGCCTCGTCAAACAGTGCTTGGGTCTGGGGCCCGGGCATGTCGCGTTCGAACCAGGCATCGACCTCGTCTTCGTCTTCAGTGAACCAGTGCGGAAAAAATGCGGTCAGGGTGGCTTCGGGGTAGGCCACCACCTCGGCGCCCATGGCCTTGGCCTGCCGCATCAAGTCGATCATGCGCCGCACCACCGCCGCCCGGCTTTCGGTGCGAGCGATCGGCCCCATTTGGGCGGCGGCAATGACGAGATGGCGGCCCATGCTCAGCCCCCTAAACTGCCTGGGGCGATGTCTGTTGCCAAATGGGCCACACAGTCACCGCGCTCCACCCGGCCGAAATGGCGCTGGCAAACCACCATGCCGGCACGCCGGAAGTAGCAAGGTACAGGGGCCCGCGCCGGGTTGTCCACAAAATGGATTTGTCCCGCCAGCTGACCCTCCTTCACCTCAGCGCCCAGGTCCACCAAGGGCTCGAGCAAGCCCGCCTCCGTGGCATACACATAATGCTCACGGCTGGAAACCTCGACATACCGAATGACCTGCGGCGGGGTCGGCTCACTGGCGATGGCCGGCAGCACACCCGCAAAGCGCAAGAAATTGTGTACGCCAAGGTCGAGCATAGCCAGGCTGCTCCGGTTGACATCACCGCCCCCGCCAAATTCGCCGCCGAGCGACAACAAGCCACGCCGAACCGCCGCCGCACTGGCCAGCCGGCCTTCGGGGTTGTAAGCCCAGATCAGGCTCAGCGGGGCGCCAAAGGCCTTCAGGGCCGCCAGCGCGCGCGCGTCCAACGCAGGGTCATCACTGTTGCGCATCGAGCAAAACGGCACATACCGAAGCGACGAACCACCGGAATGCAGGTCATGGTGGTAATCGGCCATCGGGTACAGCACGCTGTCAATGTAGTGCGCGATGGCAAACGTGGGTGTGCCCTGCGGATCGCCCGGGAAGGCGCGATTGAGGTTGCCCTGATCGATCGGCGAGACCCGGGTTCCGGCCATGGCCGCCGGCAAATTGGCGGCAGGCAGGATGATGACCCGGCCCTTGATGTGCTCGGGCTCCAGTTCCCGGATCAACTTGGCCAGAACGATCTGGCCCTCGTACTCGTCGCCATGGTTACCGGCCATCAGAAACACCGTCGGACCAGCACCATTGCGGATCACCGCAATCGGGATGGCCAGGGCGCCGTAGGCGGAGCGGGTAACCGAATGCGGCAGGTGGAGCCAGCCCACCTGCTTGCCCTCGCGGTCGTAGTCGATGTCGGTAAAAATCAGGCTGGTGTTGCTCATGGTTCAGTTCCTGGGTCGCAGGTTAGTGATGTCTTCGAAGCGCAGCGCGTACGCCAAAACAAGGGGCTCAATGCCACCATTGGCCGCCCAGCACCAGACCACGCGCGGCGAACCGGTGGTCGCCGGTGATTACATCTCCCACCACGTCTTTGTACTGGGTCGGTTCAGCCAGCACCTCAAAAATACTGGCATCCCCCACCGAACCCGGCTTGAGAGAGCCCAGGTCCGGGCGGCGGATCGCCCGGGCGGCGTTGCTGGTGCCACAGGCCACAACCTCGGGCAGCGTCATGCCCAGGGCGTGGAACTTGGCCAGGGTTTGCAGCAGGTCAAAGGCCGGGCCGTTGATCGACAAGATATGGACATCTGATGAGATGACGTCGGGCTTGAAGCCGGCGGCCAGCATGGCGCGGCTGGTGGCAAAACCGCAAGACCCCGCGCCATGGCCGATATCGAAAATCACACCCCGCTCCCGCGCCGCCAGCACCTCCGGGCGCACGCCGCCGCCGGGTTGCGAGGGCGCGTTGGGAAACGGGCGAAAGCAGTGCGTCAGGATATCGCCTTTGCGCAGGCGTGACATCACCTCCAGGCGCGACGGTGGCGGGTGGTCCAGGTGCGCCATCAAAGGCAGGCCGGTGGCTTCGGCCACCTCCAGAGCCATGTCCATGGGTGCAATGCCGGCGTTGCCGCTGGCGCCCCGGCCAACACGGACCTTGATGCCGACCACCAGGTCGGCGTTTTCGCGAGCAACCCGCACGCACTCCTTGAGGTCGAGCAGCCGCAGGTCTTCCGATTCACCGACCATCACCGTGTCTGAAAAAGCAAAGATGCCCGCAAACGACAGGTTGAGCAGCGGGAGGATGCGCACTGGCAGTGCCGGCTCAATCACGTGCTTACGAAACCCCGGGAAATTGCCGGGGCCAGCGGTGCCCGCATCCACAAAGGTGGCGGTGGCGCTGGTCCGTGCGAGTGCCACCGCATCGACACCGATCGAGGTACCGCCCCAATACACATGGGTGTGCAGGTCGATCAGCCCGGGGGTCACTATCTTGCCGCGTACATCACGCACATCGGCCTCCGCCGGTACCGGCAGGTCAACCCCGATTTTGGCGACAACGCCGTTTGAGAACAGGACATCGCTCACTTGGTCAAGGCCCTGCGACGGGTCAATCACCCGTGCGCCTCGCAGCAGCAGGTCGCGGCTTGTGTCGTCATGGCTCATACAGCACTCCTACTTGATTCGATAAGACAGCGCACCAAGACGGCATCGTCGTCGGAGCGCAGGGTCTGGGGGTTGATGGTTAAAACATTCTGGTGGGCCAGGCGTTCCCCAAGATGCACCGGGGGCATGCCGTGTTGAAGCCGCCGGCTGAGGGCATGGGCCGAGCCGGCCACCGTCAGTTCTAGCAATGGGACATGCTGGTCGACGCCATCCCGGGCGATGAGCCGAGCTGTGAGAGCAGGCGCTGCCGACAGCGCAGTCGCAATGGCCTGCAAGCGGGCCGTGAACTGCTCGGCGATGGCGTCTTCATCGCGTTCGACGAAGCGCTCCAGCGCGACCAGCAGCCCGGCGATATCTTCCTTGCCCACCTTGAAGCCACGCCCGATCCCGTGATGCGGTATGCCCTTGAGCGCGTCGCGGTCAATCAGGGCAGACGGCGACCAGGTCTGCGGGCTCACATCCATGTCCATCATCTGGACCAAGGCAGATCCGACCAGATCACGCCGGCCAGCCAGGATACCGGTGGACTGCGGACCACCAATGGCCTTGCCGCCGCTGAACACCACCAGATCGGCACCCGCATCAATGAAGGTTTTCAGATTGTTGCGCGGTGGCAACTGCGCGGCGGCGTCCACGATCACCGGCAGACCGTGGCGGTGCACGGTGGCCAGCACCGCCGGCAAGTCAGCCAATGTCTCAGCGGTAGCCACGAAGAGAAAGGCCGCGGTATTGGCGTCGATGGCTGCCTCAATCTCCCAGGGCTCCAGCCCGCGAACGCCAGCACCCGTGCCACGGTCGTTGTGACCAATATCGACGATGGTGGCACCGGCCAGCCGAACCGCATGGTCATAGCTGTTGCGATGGGTGCGGGCCATCAGGATGCGGTTGGGCATGGCCCGGGTATCCGGCAGGGCCGCCATGCGGTTGACATCCCAGCCCGCCAGACAAGCGGCCGTTGCCAGGGTCAAGCCAGCGGCGGCACCCGAGGTCACGATGCCGGCTTGGGCGCCAGTACAGCCGGCGATCACGCGGCTGGCGGCCGACTGCAACTCAGAAATATCGACTGAAGCCTCGGCCGCCTGCGCCATCGCCAGCAGCACGGCCGGCGCCATCAAACTGCCGCCTAACCGCGTCAGGGTACCGGCGGCATTGATGCGCCGCGGCACCCCAAGGCGCTCATAGATGGCGGCCGATACTGGCGCAGACGGGTCGGGAATTGACGAATGGCCGCTCATGCCAGCGCTGGAGCAGCAAGCTTGGCCGGGGTGCGCAAATGGCAAGCCACCACATGACCAGGGGCAATTTCCTGCAACGGCGGATCGTCCACCTTGCACCGGGCTTCGGCATAGGGGCAACGGGTGTGAAAGTGACACCCCGGCGGCGGGTTCATCGGGCTGGGCACATCGCCCTCGATCACCAGCCGGGCACTGCGTGCCTTGGGGTCGGCGATGGGCGCGGCCGCCATCAGCGCCTCGGTGTACGGGTGCTGCGGTTGCGCGAAAATTCGGTCGCGCGGTGCGAGTTCCACAATCCGGCCGAGGTACATCACGGCAATGCGGTGCCCGATGTGTTCCACCACCGCCAGGTCGTGCGAAACAAACAGATAGGACAGGCCAAACTCCTCCTGCAGATCCATCAGCAGATTGAGCACCTGGGCCTGCACCGACACGTCCAGCGCCGACACTGGTTCGTCCGCCACGATCAGCCGCGGGTTGAGCGCCAGCGCGCGAGCGATGCCCAGGCGCTGCCGTTGCCCGCCCGAAAATTCGAAGGGGAAGCGCTGCGCTGCATCTTTGCGCAAACCCACCTTTTCAAGCAAGGCCAGGACCTGTCGGTCTTTCTCTGCCCCTTCTGCAATACCAAAATTTTCCAGAGGCTCGGCAATGATTTCGCCGGCGCGCATACGCGGGTTCAGCGATGAGTAGGGGTCCTGAAACACCATCTGCACCTGGCGCCGGTGTACCCGCATTTGCTCTTCGTCGAGGCGGGTGACCTCGGTGTCGCCCAGCCAGATCTGGCCGGCGGTGGGCTCCTGCAGCCGCAGAATGGTTTTGCCAACGGTCGACTTGCCGCAGCCGGACTCACCCACCAAACACAGTGTCTCGCCCGCCGCGATGCTAAATGACACCCCGTCCACCGCGCGGACATGGCCCGCAACGCGCTGCAGCACACCCCGACGCACGGGAAATAGTTTTCTCAGGTTTTCTACGCGCAGGACGTCAGCCATGGCCAGCCTCCTTGGGTGACCGGGCCACGCTGTCCATTTCCCAGCAGGCGGCCAAATGGGCCCCTGGCATGGCCTTGGTTTGCCGAAGATCTGAGCCGGCTGGGGCATTGAAGTCGCGCAGCGGCGGGGCTTGCTCGTGGCAGCGTGCTTTGGCAAATCCGCAGCGCGGTGCAAATGCACAACCGGCGAAGGCAGGCTGGCCGGGGACAGCTTCCTTGAGCGAGGGCACGATGCCTTGGATTTCGCTGAGGCGCCGGGTCCGCACGCCCTGTCGGCCGCGCGGGATCGACGCCATCAGACCCCGGGTGTAAGGGTGTACCGGATGATCAAACAGGTCTTGGACGGTGGCTTCTTCTACCTTGCGTCCGGCATACATCACCACCACACGGTGCGCGGTTTCGGCGATGACGCCCAAATCATGGGTGATCAGCATGATGGCGGCGCCCACCCGGCCGTTGAGTTCCATCATCAGTTTGAGAATCTGCGCCTGGATGGTCACATCCAGCGCCGTGGTCGGCTCGTCGGCAATCAGTAACTTGGGGTTGCAGGACAAGGCCATGGCGATCATGACGCGCTGGCGCATGCCACCGGAGAACTGGTGCGGATAGTCCTGTAGGCGCCGCGACGCATCCGGGATTCGCACCAGGTTCAGCATCTCGGCCGCGCGCGCCATGGCCGCAGGGCCAGACAAACCCTGGTGAATGCGCACGGCTTCGGCGATCTGCGCCCCCACGGTGTGCACCGGGTTGAGCGAGGTCATGGGTTCCTGAAACACCATGGCGATCTGGTTGCCTCGGATCTTGCGCATCTGTGCATCGCTTAGGCTGGCGAGGTCCTTGCCCTCAAAGCGCACCTGGCCCTGCACAATGCCGCCGGCGCTGGACGGGATGAGCCGCATCACCGAGAGCGCGGTCACGGACTTGCCGCAGCCACTTTCGCCGACGATGCCCAGCACCTCACCGGCTTGGACCGTCAGCGACAGGCCCTCAATCGCCCGTACCACCCCGTCACGCGTACGGAAATGCGTGTGCAGGTCATCAACTTCAAGAATGGGTGTCATCACATCCGCCGTGAGATACGCGGGTCAAGCCGGTCACGCAAACCATCGCCCAACAGATTGACCGCCAGCACCACCAGCGCCAGACAAATACCAGGCGCAAAAATGGTCCACGGCGCGATCTGCAGGTAGAGCCGGCTCGACGCAATCATGTTGCCCCAGGTGGGAAACTCGGGCGGGGTGCCGGCGCCCAGGAAACTCAGGCCCGCCTCTGTGAGGATGGCCGAGGCACAGATGTAGGTGGCCTGCACGATCAAGGGCGCAATGGTGCTGGGCAGAATATGCCGGCGCAGCAGTTTGGTCACACGGGTGCCGTTGGAGCGGGCCGCTTCAACAAAGGGCAGATCACGCACCGACAGCACCACGGCACGCACCAGGCGGGTGACCCGAGGGATCTCGGGGATCGCGATGGCAATGATCACCACCTTAACGCTTGAGCCCAGCAGCGCCACCAACGCAATAGCCAGCAAGATCGACGGGATCGCCATGATGCCGTCCATCAAGCGCATCACCACGGCGTCCACCTTGGAAAAATACCCGGCCAGCAAGCCGATGACCGCGCCACTGATGATCGAGATCAGGGCTACCAGCAGGCCGACCATCAGCGAGATGCGCGCACCATAGATCATGCGCGCATACACATCCCGGCCCAGGCTGTCGGTGCCCAGCCAAAAATCAGCCGACGGCCCACGCAGGCGATTGATAGGCTCAAAGGCGATCGGGTCCCGGGCAATGAAGGGCGCCAACAGGGCTGCCAGCGTGATCAGCGCCAGCAAAGTGGCACC
>CAJAXU010000449.1 GCA_903948045.1 uncultured beta proteobacterium
ATCATGGGCATCAAAGGGCTGGCGGTGTCAAGCGGCTCGGCCTGCACCTCGGCCAGCCTGGAGCCCAGCTACGTGCTGCGCGCCCTGGGCCGCAGTGACGAACTCGCCCACAGCAGCCTGCGCATGACTATCGGCCGCTACACCACTGAGGCCGAAATTGACTACGCCATCGAGACCATCAAGCTCAACGTCGCCAAGTTGCGCGACCTGAGTCCCCTGTGGGAAATGTTCAAAGACGGCATTGACATCAGCACCATCCAGTGGGCCGCCCACTGAACCAACCGAGGTAACACACCATGGCATATTCCGAAAAGGTCGTTGACCATTATGAAAACCCCCGTAACGTCGGCTCGTTTGACAAAGGCGACGAGTCGGTAGGCACCGGCATGGTGGGCGCGCCGGCCTGTGGCGACGTGATGAAGCTGCAGATCAAGGTCAACCCCGAGACTGGTGTCATTGAGGATGCACGCTTCAAGACCTATGGCTGCGGTTCGGCCATCGCCTCTTCGTCCCTGGTGACCGAGTGGGTCAAGGGCAAGACCCTGGACCAGGCGGCAGCCCTGAAAAACAGCGAAATCGCTGAGGAATTGGCCTTGCCACCGGTGAAGATTCACTGTTCCATCCTGGCCGAAGACGCGATCAAGGCCGCCGTCAACGACTACCGGCAGAAGCATCTGCCGACGTCGACCCACTGACATGGCGGTCACACTCACTGAGGCGGCAGCCCGGCACGTGACGCGCTACCTGGCCAAGCGTGGCAAGGGCGTGGGCGTGCGACTGGGTGTCAAAACCACCGGCTGCTCGGGCCTGGCCTACAAGCTGGAGTATGTGGACGAACTCAACCCGGAAGATGTGGTGTTTGAAGGCCACAGCGTCAAGGTGTTGATTGATCCCAAGAGCCTGCCCTACCTGGACGGGACTGAGCTTGATTTTGTGCGCGAAGGTTTGAACGAGGGTTTCAAGTTCAACAATCCGAAAGAGCGTGACCGCTGCGGTTGCGGCGAGTCGTTCCGGGTGTGAATCTCCAGTCCAGCGATTTCGAGCTGTTTGGTCTGCCCGCCCGCTTTGAGCAGGTGCGCCCCGAGATCGACCAGCGCTGGAAGGACCTGCAGCGCGAAATGCACCCCGACCGTTTTGTCGCGCAAGGGGCAGCTGCCCAGCGATTGGCGATGCAGTGGTCGGTTCGCATCAATGAGGCTTACCAGAGGCTCAAAGATCCGCTCAAGCGCGCAGCCTATCTGTGTGAATTGCGCGGCGCAGCGGTCAATGCCGAGAACAACACAGCGATGCCGGCCAGTTTTTTGATGCAACAGATCGCCTGGCGCGAGGCGCTGGACGACGCGGCTTCGACGACGGATTTTGATGCGCTTGAGCAGCAGATCCAAGACAGCCGTCGCACGGCGCTGCAGGCCTGTGCCACCCTGCTCGACGAGCAGGCGGATGCAGCGGGGGCCGTACAGCAGGTTCGGGCACTGATGTTCATTGAACGTTTCAGCGCCGATCTACAGGTGCGGCAAGACCGGTTCGAGGCAGCACAGCGGGGACAATAGGTTCCCTAATTGACACGATCAATATGGCTTTATTACAAATTTCCGAGCCCGGCGAATCGCCCAATCCGCATCAGCGACGCATTGCAGTGGGCATTGACCTGGGCACCACCCATTCACTGGTGGCTTGTGTGCGGCATGGTGTGGCAGAGTGCCTGCCCGACGCGCAGGGCGCGGTGATCTTGCCCTCGGTGGTGCGCTACCTGGCCGATGGCGGCCGAAAAATAGGTGCTGAGGCGCAGGCGGCGCTGGCGCTCGACCCAGAAAACACTATCGGCTCGGTCAAGCGCTTCATGGGGCGCAGCCTGTCAGACGTCACTGGTGCAGATAAGCTGCCCTACCGTTTTGCCGACCACCCGGGCATGCTCGGACTGCACACGGTGCAGGGCGAGAAGTCGCCGGTCGAGGTCAGCGCCGACATTCTGGCCACGCTGCGCTACCGCGCCGAAGACACCATGGGCGATGACCTGTTTGGTGCGGTGATCACGGTGCCGGCCTATTTTGATGATGCCCAGCGTCAGGCCACCAAGGACGCGGCGCAGCTGGCCGGGCTGAATGTGCTGCGCCTGATCAATGAACCCACCGCCGCCGCCATTGCCTACGGCCTGGACAACGGCAGCGAGGGCGTGTACGCCATCTATGACCTAGGCGGCGGCACGTTCGATATTTCCATCTTGCGGCTGACGCGCGGCGTGTTCGAGGTGGTGGCCACCGGCGGCGATTCCGCACTGGGCGGTGACGATTACGACCACGCGCTGGCCGATTGGGTCTTGGCCCAAACCGGACTGACCGTGCAGCATGCGACTGATAAAGCTGCGCTCAAGCTGGCAGCCCGGCGTTGCAAAGAGGCTTTGTCTGCTACTGACTTGGTAGCATTCGAGGTCCAATTGACGGGGGCTAACCTCAAATTGGATGTCAAACGTACGGACTTTGTAGCGGCGACGCAATCCTTGACCGTGCGCACCCTGAATGCCGTGCGCAAGGCCTTGCGTGATGCGCAGTTGTCGGTGCAGGATGTGCAGGGGGTGGTGATGGTAGGCGGCTCGACCCGCATGCCGCAGGTGCAGCGGGCCGTCGCCGAGCATTTTGGTCGCGCACCATTGAACAACCTGAACCCTGACGAGGTGGTGGCACTGGGCGCAGCCCTGCAAGCCAACCAGTTGGCGGGTAACAGCGCAGATGGCGATTTGCTGCTGCTCGACGTGATTCCACTGTCGCTGGGTCTGGAGACCATGGGTGGCTTGGTGGAGCGCATCGTGCCGCGCAACGAGACCATTCCGACGGCCAAGGCGCAGGATTTCACCACCTACCAAGACGGCCAGACCGCGCTGGCGCTGCATGTGGTGCAGGGTGAGCGCGACCTGGTGGGCGACTGCCGCAGCCTAGCGCGCTTCGAACTGCGCGGCATACCGCCGATGGCGGCTGGTGCCGCACGCATTCGTGTCACCTTCACGGTGGATGCCGATGGCCTGCTCAGCGTCAGTGCGCTGGAGCAGGGCAGTGGGGTCGAGGCGCACATCGATGTCAAGCCCTCCTACGGTCTGGGCGACGACCAGATCGCGCGCATGCTGCAGGACAGTTTCAGCACCGCCGAGGCCGACATGCGTGCCCGTGCGCTGGTGGAGGCCCGTGTCGATGCCGACCGCATGCTGCTGGCCACCAGCAGTGCGCTGGCCGCCGACGGTGACCTGCTGGCCAGCGAGGAGCGCGCCGCGGTTGACGCGCTGATGGCCGCGCTACGGTCCATCAGCGCCGGCGCTGATGCGGCACAGATCGAGGCGGCCACCCAGGCGCTGGCCAAGGGCACGGAGGCCTTCGCTGCGCTGCGGATGAACCGCGGCATTCACAAGGCACTGGCCGGAAAAAACATCGCAGCGGTCTGACGCCGTCTGCTCGGAACCCACTTATGCCCATCATCAAGATCCTGCCGCACCCCGAATACTGTCCCCAAGGCGCTGAAATCAGCGCGCCAGCCGGTACTTCCATTTGCGAGGCCCTGCTCGACCACCAGATCAACATCGAGCACGCCTGCGACATGAGTTGTGCCTGCACCACCTGCCATGTCATCGTGCGAGAAGGTTTTGGTTCACTCAATGAGGTGGACGAAAACGAAGAAGATCTGCTGGACCGAGCCTGGGGCCTGGAGCCTAACTCGCGCCTGAGCTGTCAGGCGTTTTTGGCCCAGAAAGATGTGCTTGTGGAGATTCCCAAATACTCCATCAACCACGCCAAAGAAGTCCATTGAGGCGAGGGTCAAACCATGCGTCAAATCTTCCTAGACACCGAGACCACGGGTCTGTCTCCGGACAACGGCGACCG
>CAJAXU010000450.1 GCA_903948045.1 uncultured beta proteobacterium
GCCGCACCATGGGGTAGCCGCTGTAATTGTGGGTCAGGCAAAACGCCAGCTGGGTCTGTTCCACCAGTTCGACCAGGTGCCGGGCCTGGCTCAGCGTGTTGACCATCGGTTTGTCGCAGATGACGTGCAGCCCGGCCTGCAGCGCCAGCACGCAGTCCTGGTAATGGCGGTCGTTGGGCGTCATCACCGCCACGGCCTCTATGCGGTCCTCAGCGGCCCGGGTTGATTCGGCGGCAATCATCTGCGCCACCGACACATAGGCACGCGAGGCGTCCAGGCCCAAGGCGGCGCCATGGCTGACGGCCCGTAGCGGGTCTGACGACAACACCCCGGCAACGATCACAAAGCGTTGGTCCAGTACCGCCGCGGTCCTGTGGATGGGCCCGATGAAGGAGCCCGGCCCGCCACCGATCACGCCCAGCCGCAGGGGTCGCCCGAGGGTGGCCCAGGCGGAGCGCGTGTCAATGGCTGTCATCCGAAGCGCCGGGTCAGACCGGTTGCGCCGACAGGGCGTTGCGTGGGCGCATCACTTGGCCGCCACGTAACGCGCGCCCATGTAGTATTTCTGGGCGTCGACCATCTCAGGCACGCGGCCAAAGCTCTTGAACATCTCGTTCATGCCATTGAGCCAGCTGTTCACCGTGCCGTCTTCGGTCAGCTTGGCCAGTTCGGCGCTGCTGTAGTACTGGGCAAGCTTGGATTCAGCCTCCAGATTGGCGCGCGGCGCATTCATCAGCGCGGCGGTTAGGTCTACCGCCTGCGCCACGTTGAGGGCGCGCCAGTCATTGGCGTCCTTGATCACGCGCAGCACGGCGTCGTGCAGGGCTTGCCCACTGGCAGCGTCGAGTTCTGGACGCATGACAAAGGCGCTAGGGAAGCTGTTCTTTGGCAGCGCGTCCTTGTTGGAGAACAGCTCATTCAGGTTGGGCACGCGCTGGCGAATCGTGCCGACGTGCGGGTACCAGATGCCAGCGCCGTCCACCTGGCCCGAAATGAAAGCCGTCACGATGGTGGACGGGTCCATGGTCACCCGCTTGATGTCGTCGAGCTTCATGCCGGCCTTTTGCAAGGCCAGCCGCACCAGCATGTCGCCCGACGTGCCCTCCGGCACGGCCACGGTTTTGCCTTTCAGGTCTTGGATGCTCTTGATGCCGGGTTGGCCGATCACGCGGTCAGAAAAGCCGACGACGTTGATGGCAATCACTTTGGCTTTGCCGGTGATTGGCAACCACAGGGCACCCGGCCCGATGTAGCCAAAATCAAGGTCGCCGGTACCCAGCGCCTGGATTTGAATCGGGCCGTTGGTGAAGACCTTGATGTCCGGCACCAGGTTGTGCTTCTTCCACAGGTCGAGCTTGTTGGCGACGGCGATCATGGAGGCGCCATGGAAGTCGCCGATGTAGCCCATGCGCACTTTCAGGGGCGCGCCTTGGGCCTGGGCGGTCTGAATGCCGGGCAGGGCCAGGGCCGCAGGGGCAATGGCAGCGGCCTTGAGCAGGGTGCGGCGGCGCTGGCTGGGGGGCTGGTGGTTTTGCATAGAAATCTCCTGTTTATAAAAATGAAGCAGCACGAACAAACTTACGCCAGCGGGGTGGTTTGGTGGTACACCGCCCGCCAGACGGCATTCTTGATTTGCAGAAACGCCTCGGACAGCCGAATGGCCTCGGTGCGCGGGTAGGGCAGATCGACCGGGATGATCTGCTGGATGCGGCCAGGGCCTGCAGCCATCACCACCACCCGGTTGGCCAGGTACACGGCTTCTTCCACGTCATGGGTGATGAACATCACGGTTCGCTTGTCTTGGGTCCAGGTGTCAAGCAGCTGGTCTTGCATCTTGACCCGCGTCAGCGCATCCAGTGCACCAAAGGGCTCGTCCATCAGCAGGATCTGCGGGTTCACCGCGTAGGCGCGGGCGATGGCGCAACGCTGCTTCATGCCGCCCGAGAGCGTCTTGGGCAGGGCATGGGCAAACTGCCCCAGCCCCACCAGATCCAGGCACTTGCGTACGATGGCGTCGCGCTCGCGTTTGGGCGTGTGATTGATCGTCAGGCCGAATTCGATGTTCTCGCTGACCGTCAACCAGGGGAACAGGGCGTACTGCTGGAAGATGACGCCGCGCTCGGGGCTAGGCCCGGCAATGGCCCGGCCGTCCAGGCGCACCTCGCCGGCGCTGGGCTCCAGCAGGCCGGCTGCCAGGTTCATCAGCGTCGATTTGCCGCAGCCCGAGGGGCCGACCAGGGTCACAAATTCGCCGTCGGCAATGCCGAGCGAGACCTGGTCAACCGCCAAAAAAGGTTGTCCAGCCAGCTCGAAGCTGCAGGTGACAGCGTCAAACACAATCTTGTCTGGGCTTGGCAGACTGCTCATCGGCGCTCCTGCCAGCCGGTCAGGTGGGCTTCGAGCCGCAACAGGATGCGGTCCATCACCAGGCCGGTCAGGCCGATCGTGATCAGCGCGACAAAAATGGTTTCCAGGTCGTAGTACACCTGCGCTTGCTGCATGCGGTGGCCCAGCCCCTCTTGGGCCGCGATCAGCTCGGCCGCCACCAGGGTTGACCAGGCGGCGCCCAGGCCAGTGCGCATGCCCACCAAGATGAAAGGCGACGACGCCGGGATGACGACGCGCCTGAACACCTGCGCATCACTGGCCCCCAGCACCCGCGCGGCGTTGATCAGCACCTTGTCGACATTCACCACGCCCTGGTAGGTGGAAATCACCGACACCAGGAAAGCCGCCAGGGTAATGACAAAGACCTTGGGCACCTCGCCAATGCCCAGGAACACGATGGCCAGCGGGATCATGGCCAGGGGCGGGATAGTGCGGAAGAACTGTACATAGGGCTCCATCAGGCCGCGCGCCACGGTGTACCAGCCCATTAGAAAGCCGACCGGAATGGCCAGCAGCGTGCCCAGCGCGAACCCGATCAGCACGCGGCGTACTGACGCCAGGGTGTCATTGAGCAGGCTGCCATTGCTGAGCAGTTGCCCGGCCCGCTCCAGCACGGCCAGCGGTCCGGGCAAGCCGGCGAGCTTGAGGTAACTGAAAAAAGCCCAAAGCGCCAGGCCCAGCAGGGCCGCGCTGAGGTTCAGCAGCA
>CAJAXU010000451.1 GCA_903948045.1 uncultured beta proteobacterium
AGTCAGCTGGAAACCATCAACAGGATTTACAGCAAGACCTTATCCCGCACCTACGTCAATACAAAAGGCGAGCGAATAATGCTGTCCATCGCCTACGGCGAAGATCAACGTGATTCGGTCCAGCTGCACTATCCAGAAGTTTGCTACCCCGCACAGGGTTTTCAGGTTCTCTCGAATCGTAAAGGTGAATTGCAAGCACAAGGAGGAAAAATACCTGTCCGTCGCCTGGAAACCCGCCTTGAGCAACAACGTCTTGAGCCGGTGACCTACTGGACGATGATCGGCAAACAAGCTGTGTTGGGTGGAATGGACAAAAAACTGGCAGAAATGCACTTCGGCCTGCGTGGAGAAATCCCGGATGGTTTGTTGTTCAGGGTTTCGTCGATTGACGCAAACACCGAACGCGCCTTCGCATCACAAAACCAGTTTGTTGAAAACCTTCTAGTAGCCGTCGACCCAGTTGTTCGGCAAAGAATCTCGGGTTTGCACTAGGCACGTAACGCCTTTTAGGCGCTCTACAGACATCAACCGATTATCGAAAAGAAATTTCAATGAAGCGTTTTTATTTGTCCGGGCAAAACAATTTCGGCAACCGGGGTTGCGAAGCCTTGGTCCGCTCAACACTTGAACTGCTCAAGGCAGAGTTTGGTGAAGTCGAGGTGTTAGTACCAAGCTATCGCCCGGACATGGATGTCAAGCAATGGCCCGACGCCGAGCAGAGCGGCTGCCGATTTGTCCGAGCCATGCCGTATCCATTCGAACTCAAGCTCTGGGGACGTGCGAGACGGCTGCTGCCCCTTGTCAAACACGTCTACCTGCCGCACTTTGCGCTGCCCAAGGATATTGAGTCAGATATTGCTTCGTGTGATGCGCTACTGCTGATCGGTGGCGATAACATCACGCTTGACTACGGCATTGAATCGCTTCTTTGGCACATACGCTTTGCACAGCACGCGCAGCGTATGGGGAAAAAAACGATGGTCTGGGGCGCTTCGATCGGCCCATTTTCAGCTGAGCCAGTCATCGAGCGATTCGTTGCAGATTTTCTTCGCAGCATAGATTGCGTGACGGTTCGGGAAACCATTTCTCAAAAATATCTTGCAGGCATAGGCGTGCAGAAAAACGTTTCGCTTGTCGCGGACGGTGCCTTTGTCATGACACCTCAGCCGGTCGATACTGCTTCATTCTGGCCGACGGGCGCCGAGCAAGGCGTACTCGGCTTCAATATCAGCCCACTCATTCAGAAGTTCCGGCCGGCAGGAGAGCCACGCACTGTGCTGCAGCAGGAGGTGGCGGAATTCCTCAAGGAAACCCTGGCGAGCAGCAAAATATCGATTCTGCTGTTGCCTCACGTCGATCCGCTCGATGGCGATTCCGAGAATAGCGATAGCCACTACATGCGTGAAATTCTGGCGATGACGGGAAACTTCGAGGGGCGTATAAGCCTCGCGCCCGACAAGCTCAACGCGGCGCAGCTGAAGTACCTCTTGTCTCAATGTACTTACTTCATTGGCGCCAGAACACACGCCACGATCGGCGCCTTGTCTTGCCTTGTTCCTACCGTATCCATCGCCTACAGCATCAAAGCCAAAGGCCTGAATCGTGATCTCTTCGGTAACGAAGACCTCGTTTTAAATACGCCATTGGTCAATAAGGCATCACTGAAAAGCTACTACCAGGCGCTAATCGAAAACAAGGATCAAATTGCAGCTTTGCTGGCCGAGCGTATTCCTGAATGGCGCGTCAGGGCACGTGTGTCTCCAGCGCAGTTATCCAGAGTGCTTGGCTAATAGGCTGGAAAATTCATGAGACAACAAAAAATGCTAAGTCTTGGCATTCGCGAAGTAATAAGCGAAGGGTTTTGCATCGGTTGTGGAACATGCACCCTGAAAAGTGACATGGCGAAAATTTCATTCAATCGTTCTGGGGAGCTTGTCGCTGACATACAGGCTTGCAGCGATGCAGAAGTGGCCTCAATGGAAGTTGTATGCCCGTTCGCAGCCGCAGCTCCAAATGAAACCGTACTGGCCAAAGTTGCTTTTCAGCACGAGGAAAATGCAAAGCTCGGCCAGGAGATAGGAGTATTCACTGGGCTTTATGCCGGCTATTCCAACATCTATAGAAAATGGGGATCATCTGGCGGTATTGTTGGCTGGCTGCTGTCACAGTTATTGATTACCGGGAGGGTCGACAAGGTCATCGTGGTCGGTAAGTCGGATGACGACCAAAGGTTCTTCGACTTCAAGATTGTTGACAACGCTGAAGAGCTGAAAGCAACTGGAACATCGTTTTACTACCCCGTAAGCTATGACAAGGTGCTGCAATACATTATTGATAATCCAGGGCGCTACGCCATTACCGGCGTGCCATGTTTCCACAAGGCATTACGTCAGCTAAAAGCAGTTAACCCGCTGATTGCAGAACGAGTGGTATATCAAGTCGGCATTGTCTGCGGGCAGATGAAAAGCGCGTTTTATCTCGACTATCTTTCCCGAAAAACCGGGGCTGATTCACCTCCCGTCACCGCATGTTTTCGGCGCAAAGACGAAACCGCCCGCGCAGACGATTATCTCTTCGAAGGCAGTTTCAGGACTGCATCTGGTGAATTTGAAATGCGTAGCGTTCGAAATAGAGAGATCGGTGCTAACTGGGCGATGGGTCTTTTTAAACCGCGTGCGTGTGATTTCTGCGACGACGTCTTCGCAGAAACCGCTGATATTGCAGTGATGGATGCCTGGCTCGATCAATACGTTCACGACGGAAAAGGCACAAGCCTGGTCGTTACCCGATCCAGCGTACTGCAAGCGATGCTTGAAAACGGAAAGCTCGCTGGTGAGCTTGAACTTGCGGCCGTCTCGGAAAACGACGTTGTCGACTCCCAGCGTGGCGGCCTGAATCATCGCAGAGTCGGTTTGCGATACCGCTTACTTCTGGATGGTCGGAAATCACTGGTACCAGTCAAGCGCGTACAGCCATCAAACCGTATTGATGTTTGGTTCAGACTCGAACAACGCATCAGGTCCGCCATTCGTGAGAAAAGCCGTCTTGCGATGCGGAAGCAGCTTGATTCCGGGTTGGGCGGTTTGCGTGTTTACGAGTCTGAGATGAGCCGTGTGCTTGGTCTGTTCAAATGGTTTGGCCGAGTCAGGAGTCGTGTTGCCGGGCGCCGCGATTACAAACCACAGTTCAAACTCGATATCTAGCCGCATGGATGTTTCGTCATGAGCACGCTCCGTAGCGTTCCAGTTGCAAACGGCCCGGTGTCTATCGTGATCCTTTTAGCGTTACTGGCTATCGCGGTCTTGATGGGGGCTGCTGTAGGTACTGGCGCATACATCGCGGTCGCACCGTTGGCGCTCGTGCTGCCGGCGATCTACCTACTGATGCGGCCTGATATCTGCCTGATTTTTTTTGCGGGGCTTACCCTGCTGGTCGCGGGAACGCTCAAATACTTCCTCGGTTTGGGGCAATTTCAATGGGCTTTGTCGGCTCTCGGGGCTGCATTGCTTGCGTATTCATTGGTACGGAAGTTGTTCTCCAAGAACGACCGGCGTGTGACCGCTGACGGGATTCAGCAGGCCATGCTGTTGTGGTGGGCGGGGCTGATCTTCGCCTCCGCCGCAAATGCTGTGCCGCCCCTGGACTGGCTGGTCGGATTACGGATCTATCTCCCGGTTTTCGGGATATTTGCTTATCTGGCTTATTGCCGACCCAGTGAGATTCTGCTCAAGCGCATTTTTCTCTTCATGTTGGCAATTGCATCCGTGCAATGGATTTTTTGCCTGTACCAAAAGCTGCAAGTAGTACCGATACGCATTGCGTCGAATTATCCGGGGTCACCCTGGGACAGCATTGTTGGAACGTTTGGCGGTGAGAAATTTGGCGGAGGAGAAAGTGGTTCTCTCGGCATCTATCTCTCGATCATCATGGTGCTGGCGGTTGCACTCAAGAAATATGGGCAGCTTAAATCCCTGGCGCTTCTCGTCGTCTTCCTGACGGGCTTCGCAGCGATGGCGCTCATTGAGTCCAAGGTCATTGCGATAATGATTCCTCTGGGATGTTTTCTCGTCTATCGGGACTACGCATTCAAGCAGCCCGTGAAGTTCGTGCTGGGTACGCTAGTCCTCGGCGGATTGATGCTGGGCTTGTTAGTCGTGTACTACTACCTGTATTGGCAGACCGATAACAACCTCGGCTTGATCGATGCCTTGTTCGCACGATTTTCCTACAGTTTTGATCCGTATTTCCAGGCATCGACAACCAATCTCGGGCGCGTGAAATCCCTGCTTTTCTGGTGGGACAAACACGCGCTGCTCGACGATCCACTCACGCTTTTGATCGGGCACGGGCTGGCAAGCGCTGTCAGTTCCAGTTCCATCATCGGGGAGGGCGGTGCCGTACACCGTTACGGCATCATGCTCGATGTGACTGGTGTGTCGAAGCTCCTATGGGAATCAGGCCTCATTGGGCTGGTGGTGTTTCTTCTTATTTTCGCTTTTGGATTTTTCCGTGCGCGCAGCCTGAAAATCCATCCTGTACTACCAGCCTGGCACCGTGCCGCAATGGTGGGCGTCGAGGCTGTAATGGTGCTCATGCCACTCTCCATCTTTTATGAAGTGACCATCGTCAGCAGCCCACCGATGCAATTCATGGCGATGTTCCTGTTGGGCTACGTGGCGTACTGGTGGCGAGAGACCGAGGGAGCCCGTGGTGTCTAGTCTCTATGGCAAGGAGGCAGTGCGTGCCTCGCTACTGCACTTCTTTTTTGGCAAGGCACTCAATGCCGTTGTGAGCCTGCTCACCCTCATTGCGCTCGCACGCTGGCTGGCTCCCGACACCTACGGCGTCTACATTGCCTTCCTGGCCCTGCAAGCCAGCCTGCTTGCACTATCCAGCCTGGGCATCGACGCTACGACCGAGCGATTCATGCCCGAGTTGCGAACTCGCCATGCCGACAGTGAATTGCTTGGTTTCGTGATGGCCTCCATCAGTGCACGCCTTGCGTCGTTGGTCGTCCTCGCACTAATCGCCTGGTTTGCCGCCCAGCCCATCACTGCGCTGGTCGGACTTGAGCAACATATCGACATATTCCGCCTTTGGGTGGGCGTGGTCGTGCTTAGCGGTATGCTCGCATTCGCCGTGGTCTTGCTTGAGGCCATGCTGCACCAGCGCCAGTCGCAACGCTGTATGAGCGTCTATGTCGTGGCCAAATTACTGCTCCTCGGCCTTGTGTACCAATACCTGCAACTGGATCTGCGTGCGCTTGTGCACATTGAGCTGATCGCTACGGGCATTGCCGCATTAGTTGGCTGCTGGTTGTTGATCCGGCGCTTTTCGGCAGCTGGCCTGCGTAGTGGCTGGCAGGTCATGGTGAACAATCGGCAACGCATGCGGCGATTTGCCTTCTTCAACTATGTTGCCCAAGTCGTCTTCCAGCTGTTCAGTGTGGAAATGATGAAGCTGCTGGTAACACGCCTTCTCGGCGTGCTGCAGTCAGCCCGCTATGGCTTTGCCTACAGTCTGGCGGAAACGGTTCAACGCTACCTCCCGGCCGTACTCCTGTTGCGCTTGATCAAGCCTGTGTTTGTCAGCCGTTACACAAAAACCGGCGACTTTGCGCAGCTCAACGAAATGGCCCGCATCATTCTCAAGCTAAATCTTCTGCTGCTCGCCCCCATGATTGCGTTTGCTGCCGTGTTTGGCGGCGACTTGCTCTCATTGTTGTCCAAAGGCAAATATGCCGATGCGCATTGGATTCTCGTGAGCGTTCTGGGCTTGTTGGTGCTCACCAGTCACCAACTCGTGTTGTCGCTTTTGGCCAGCACGTTGGAAAAAAACGCGATGCAGCTTTACGCCGGCATTGCATCAACCATCGCGTTTCCCTGTGCGCTGTGGCTCGTGCCTGCCATTGGCCCCCTCGGGGCTGTCGCGGCATCGGCGGTGAGTGGTGTCGTATACAACATCTTCGCTACCGTCTATTTGCGGCGTGCCGGTTTTGACTATCGGCCGGATTTGCGCGGCGTAACTGTCTTTCTGGCAGCGGGTGCTGTGTTGTACGGGCTGGCCCTATACCTGAGCAGTGTGCTGGCAGGCTTGACTGGTTTGGCAACAGCGCTGCTTGTCGGCTCACTAAGCTATCTGGCCATCGTTCGCATATTGTCTGGATTCAGCCACGAAGAGCGCGAACTGCTTAATTCGATCCTCCCGAAACGTATTTTTGTATTTTGACTGAGCGTATGGAACAGCAGAACGAGCAGGAGATTGAGCTCTCCATCATCATCAAGACGCTCAACGAAGAGAAGAATATTGCCCGGTGCATTGAGGCGATATTGACTTCCCTCCATGACATGGCGGTGGAAATTATCGTGGCTGATAGCGGTTCAAGTGATCGGACTGTTGATATTGCAGCGAGCTATCCGGTGACCGTTGTCCAACTGGCCAACCCGGCAGAGCGCTCCTGCGGCATCGGCCCGCAACTGGGCTTTCAGCATTCGCATGGTCGTTATGTGCTGCTTCTTGATGCAGATATGGTGCTGCATGCGTCGTTTGTCCGATGCGCCTTGGCGCGCATGAAGAGCGACAGTCGCTGCGGTGGTATTGGCGGACAGTTGGTTGAATGTAGCGGTACTGGCTACGAATATGACCTACAACGTTCTTTGAACTGCGTTAAGGACGAGGAGGTAAGTTGGTTGGATGGCGGGGGGCTCTATCGTCGGGCGGCAATCATGAGTGTTGGTTACCTTTCCAATAGAAATCTCCATGCGTATGAGGAGAAAGAGCTGGGCCTTCGGCTAGGGTACGCTGGCTGGCATTTATATCGAATAACAGAGGTTGCCGTTGATCACTACGGTCATGCCATTGATACGGTGAAACTGCTCTGGCGACGTTGGCGTTCGGGTTATGCCGATGCATGCGGTGAGAGCATTCGCGCTTGTATTGGTCAGCCGTATGTTCTCAATATGCTTTTAGTGCACAAGACGCTCGTGGCGTGTCTTTTTTTACAGATTCTATTTTTGTCTGGTGTTGTAGCGCTGCCTTGGTTTTCTTGGCCGCTATTGATCGTTAGTCTGACTATTGTGCTGGGGACGATCGCTCAAATTGTTCGTAAAAAAAGTGTTCGTTCGGCCACGTACAGTCTGCTCTATACAAATGTTTTTGCGATAGGGCTAGCAAGGGGGGTTTTGAAGCCCCAACTTAACCCATTAACACCGATACAAAGCATCGTACTCAAGCAATCGGCGAGGCAGGTATTGTGAGCATCGTCTTGCTTGTCCACCAATCCTCGGAAATGTACGGCTCGGACAAGGTGCTGTTGCTTCTCGCCCAAGGCTTGCGGCTGAATGGTCAGTTTCATCCCGTGGTCGTGCTGCCTGGCACAGGGCCGCTGCACGATGCCCTCGCCGCGAGTGGTGTTGAGGTGCATCTCGGTGAGGTGGCGAAAATAAGCCGTGCCATGTTCACCCCGCGAGGTTTTTTTCGCCTGGTCTGGCAGACAGTTCAAGCGATACGCAACCTGGATCGGGTTGTCGGTGGGCGCCCGATTGCGGTGGTGCATTCCAACACGCTAGCGGTTCTGTCTGGTGCGGTTTGGGCTTTTCTTCGCCGCAAAAAACACCTGTGGCACGTGCACGAAATCATTGTCTCGCCCAAGCTGGTCAGCAAGGCCTTTCCGCGTCTGGTCAATCGCCTGTCTGATCGTGTGATGTCGAATTCGTCACTGACTGAGCGCTGGTTGCTTTCGGAGCAGCCAGCGTTAGCGGCCCGGTCGGTTGTCGTTTCCAATGGCTTGCCGGTAGTGGCAAAGCCTTCTACAAGGGCAATACAGGCTTTCAGGGAGAGTATCGGCGCGGCGGATAGCGATGTGGTGCTTACCTTGGCTGGCCGGATAAATCGCATGAAAGGCCAGGCGTTGCTGCTGGAAGCTATGACCTTGCTAAAGCATCGCAACCGTGCCGCTTCGCTGCGCGTTGTGATTGTCGGTGGGCCTGCTCCGGGGCTGGAGGATTTGCCTGCGCGATTGAAAGCGCAGTCAGTGTCTGCCGGTTTGGCCGACCAGTGCAGCTTCATCCCGTTTGTTGATGATATTTGGCCGGTGTGGTTTGGAACGGATATCGCGGTTGTGCCTTCAACCGAACCCGAGTCATTCGGGATGGTAGCCATTGAAGCCATGGCCGCGGGTGTCCCCGTGATTGCCGCCAATCATGGTGGAGTGCTGGATATTCTGCTGCACGAACAAACCGGACTTCTCTTTCCTCCACGTGACGCGTTGGCATTGGCTGATGCAATCGAGCGGTTGGCATCAGATGAACCCTTGCGTCGACGGTTGGGTGCCGCCGGTGCCACGAGACAGCGTGAGTTTTTCTCGGTGGAGAGGCAGGTGGAATGCACGGCCAAGGTTTATGAGGGAATGATCAGATGAGTATTCTCAGGCAATGGTTTTTGGGGCCTATCTATCGACTGTACAAGTGCTCAAACGGTCCGCTCTTGAAGATGCTTCTTGCCCTGATGATGGTGACGAGTAGCGTGACTCATGCCGAGGATTATCAGATTGGTGTGTTTTATTTCCCTGGCTGGAAGGACAACCAGGTTGGCGCACCTTCGCCGTTGCCTTGGTCGCCGATTAAGGCATTTCCGGAGCGGGAGCCGGCACTTGGATGGTATGACGAGGGGGCTGACGACGTGATGCGGCAGCAGCTCGACTGGATGCAGTCGTACGGGATCGATTTTGTCGTATTCGACTGGTATTTCGTTGAAGGGCGAAAAGTTGTTCTGGAGCACGCGCTTGCTGCGTACATGCGGGCACCAAACCGCGCCAGGACAAAGTTCTCGATTCTCTGGGCCAACCACAACGGGATGCCAAAGAGTTTGCTCGATTGGCAGACGATGGTGAGTTACTGGGTCAAATATTACTTTACCCGGCCAGAATTCCTGCGTATCAACGGTCGACCGGTGGTATTCGTTTTTTCGGCGGATACGCTGAGAAAGCAGGCGGAAAGTTTCGGAGCAACGACAAAACAGTTACTCGACAGCGCGCAGGCGCTTGCACGTGCAGCGGGTTTTTCTGGCATTGACTTCATCGCAGGCACCGGCGCGTATATGGCCATGATCGACAATTACGGGAAGGATGCCGGGTATTCGGCCTTTTCTACCTACAACTACGATCAAGGCCCGATGGCGCCACTAAATACCCCTTCGCATTCCTACACGGAACTTGACCAGCGATACCGAGCTCATTGGAAGCGATTTGCCGAGAGGGCAAGCTTGCCCCTGATCGTACCGATGACCTCAGGTTGGGATAAACGCCCGTGGGGCGGCAGCAAAGATCCTGCTCATGACAATTCGTTGTCGACTCCCGATGAATTTCGTATTCACCTTGAGGCAGCCAAGTCGTTCATGGATGCAAATTCAGCTCTAACCAATCGGATGGGGGTGATCTGTTGCTGGAATGAATTTGGTGAAGGCTCGTACATCGAGCCCACCAAAAAAGATGGGTTCCGTTATCTCGAAAAAGTAAAGAAAGTGTTCGGTACGCCTTGAAGATTCCAGTTAGAACTTTACGAATCCTCGGCACGCGCGGCGTGCCAGCCGCCCATGGTGGCTTTGAAACCTTCGCCGAACATCTGGCGCTCTATCTGGTAAAGCAGGGCTGGCGGGTGGTGGTGTATTGCCAGGACGATGGCACTGGCCCGGTGTTTGAAGATGTCTGGCAAGGCGTTGAGCGGGTACACATTCCAGTGTCGCAGGCGGGGCCGAAAGGCACGATTGTTTTTGACTGGCAGGCGACGGCGCATGCGGCCCGGTTTGGCGATTTATGCTTGACGCTGGGCTACAACACGGCGGTGTTCTGTGCACTGTTGCGCCTAAAGGGTATTCCCAATCTGATCAACATGGACGGCATCGAGTGGTCACGTGCCAAGTGGGGCGGCGTTGCCAAGACATGGTTCTGGCTCAATGACTGGGCGGGCTGCTGGCTGGGCAATCATCTGGTGGCCGATCATCCACAGATCAAGGTGCATCTGCAGTCGCGCGTGGCGGGCAGCAAGGTTACGACGATTCCCTACGGCGCCGATGCGGTGAGCAGCGCGCCGCTTGAGCCGGTGCGTGCATTGGGGCTGGAGCCGGGGCGTTTTTTGACGGTGATTGCGCGGGCCGAGCCGGAGAACTCCTTGCTGGAAATGGTGCAGGGCTTCTCGGCCAAGCCGCGAGGCTATCAGCTGGTGGTGCTGGGCAATTACCAGCAAGAGAATGCCTACCATCGGGCCGTCAAGTCTGCTGCCGGTGCCGAGGTGCGTTTTGTCGGGGCTATATACGATAAGGCGGTGGTGCAGGCGCTGCGCTTCCACAGCGCTGCTTATGTGCATGGGCATCAGGTGGGCGGCACAAATCCGTCGCTGGTTGAGGCGTTGGGTGCGAGCAACGCGGTGGTGGCGCACGACAATCGATTCAACCGCTGGGTGGCTGGCGATGGCGCTGTTTATTTCGATGGGGCGGATGCTTTCTCGGCACGGATGGACGAGCTGTTGGGTGATCCGGCGAAGCTTGAAGCAATGCGCGCCCGTAGCCGCGAGCGGTTTGAGGCAGCGTTCACCTGGCCGGATGTTCTGGCGCAGTACGAGGCACTTCTGGTTCGGTATTTGCCAGCTGCTTAGCTCTCGCCCCCGTGAGCGGGGCAGGCGGTGCTGCGCCTCCTTGGAGGTCTCATTGGCGTGCAATAGTCCAAAAGGACCATGCAGCCACATCGCGTTGGCATTACAAAACCGGGATAATCCCGCCTTCATTAATTGGAGCACAGCATGAGCATTCTCGTCACCGGCGGCGCCGGTTTCATCGGCAGCAATTTCGTTCTTGACTGGCTGGGCCAGTCGGATGAAACCGTCATCAACCTCGACAAACTGACCTACGCCGGCAACCTGGAGAACCTCGCCAGCCTGCAGGGCGATGCGCGGCATGTGTTCGTGCAGGGCGATATCGGCGATTTCGCGCTGGTTGCGCGCTTGCTCGCCGAGCACCAGCCGCGGGCGGTGGTCAATTTCGCGGCCGAGTCGCACGTCGATCGTTCGATCCACGGGCCGGGCGAGTTCATCGACACGAACATCGTGGGCACCTTCCAACTGCTCGAAGTGCTGCGCGCTTACTGGGGCGGGCTGGCGGATGAGTCGAAGGCGGCTTTTCGCCTGCTGCACGTATCGACCGACGAGGTTTATGGCTCGCTCGCCAAGGGCGATCCGGCCTTCACCGAGACGCACCGTTACGAGCCGAACAGCCCGTATTCGGCATCGAAGGCAGCCTCCGACCACCTCGTGCGCGCCTATCATCACACCTACGGTATGCCGGTGTTGACGACCAATTGCTCAAACAACTATGGGCCGTATCACTTCCCCGAAAAATTGATTCCGCTGATGATCGTCAATGCGCTGGCTGGCAAGCCGCTGCCGGTGTACGGCGACGGCCAGCAGATTCGCGACTGGCTGTACGTCAAGGACCATTGCAGCGCGATCCGCCGCGTGCTGGCCGATGGCCGGCTCGGCGAAACCTATCACGTCGGCGGCTGGAACGAGAAGCCGAATCTGGAGATCGTGCATACCGTCTGTGCCCTGCTCGACGAGCTGCGGCCGCGTGCCGACGGGCAGCCTTATCGCGAACAGATTACCTACGTTACCGACCGACCGGGCCACGACAGGCGCTATGCCATCGACGCGCGCAAGCTGGAACAGGAGCTTGGCTGGAAGCCAGCCGAGACCTTTGAAACCGGCATCCGCAAAACCGTGGCGTGGTACCTCGAGAACCAGCCCTGGGTGGCGAACGTGCTGAGCGGCGGCTATCGCGACTGGGTTGCCAAGCAGTACGGCGCATAGGGCGGCACATGAAAATTCTGCTTTTTGGTAAAGGCGGTCAGGTCGGCTGGGAGCTGCAACGCAGCCTGGCACCGCTCGGCGAAGTCATCGCGCTGGACCACGACAGCGTCGGCCTGTGCGGCAATTTTGCCGATCTGGCAGGCCTGGCCGCCACGGTGCGCCAGGTGGCGCCCGATGTGATCGTCAATGCGGCGGCGCATACGGCGGTCGACAAAGCCGAGTCGGAACCCGAACTGGCGCGCACCATCAACGCGCTGGCGCCCGGCGTGCTGGCCGACGAAGCCGGGAGGCTTGGTGCCTGGCTGGTGCACTACTCGACGGATTATGTCTTTGACGGCACTGGCGAGGCGCCCTGGCGGGAGAGCGACGCGACCGGCCCGCTCAGTGTTTACGGTCGAACAAAACTGGAAGGCGAGCAGGCGGTGGCGCGTTGCGCGCGACACCTGATTTTTCGCACTAGCTGGGTGTTTGCCGCACGCGGCGGCAATTTTGCCAAGACGATGCTGCGCCTTGCACGGGAACGCGAGCGACTGAGCGTAATCGCCGATCAGATTGGCGCGCCGACGAGCGCTGAATTGCTGGCCGATGTGACCGCGCATGCCTTGCGCACCGTCCAGACCCGGCCCGAGCTGGCCGGGCTTTACCATCTGGCGGCGAGCGGTGAGACAAGCTGGCACGGTTATGCCTGCCACGTATTGGCTCAGGCTCAGGCACTCGCTCAGACGCTCAAGGCCGGGCCGGCCGACGTCCAGCCCATTACCACCGCCGAGTACCCGACACCGGCGCAGCGCCCGGCGAATAGCCGGCTTGATACATCTCGCCTGCAGACCGCCTTCGGCGTGCATCTGCCGGACTGGAAAATTCACGTTAATCGCATGCTCGAAGAAACGTTGGCAAATTCGCTGGCAAATACTTTGATAGGAAATCCGCAATGATCAAACGCAAGGGCATCATCCTGGCCGGGGGCTCGGGCACCCGCCTTTATCCGGCGACGCAGGCCGTCTCCAAGCAGTTGCTGCCGATCTTCGACAAGCCGATGATCTACTACCCGCTGAGCACCTTGCTGCTGGCCGGTATCCGCGAAGTGCTGGTGATCTCGACGCCGCAGGACACGCCGCGTTTCGAGCAGTTGCTCGGCGACGGCAGCCAGTGGGGGATCAGCATTTCCTATGCGGTACAGCCTTCGCCCGACGGGCTGGCGCAGGCTTTCCTGATCGGCGAATCCTTCCTCGGCGACGATTTGTCGGCGCTGGTGCTTGGCGACAACATTTTCTACGGCCACGATTTTGCCGGCCTGCTGAAGAATGCCAACGCCCGCACTGAGGGCGCATCGGTGTTCGCCTATGCGGTGAATGACCCCGAGCGTTATGGCGTAGTCGAATTTGATGCACAGGGCCGCGCAATAAGCCTGGAGGAGAAGCCCACGGCGCCAAAGTCGCGTTATGCGGTGACGGGGCTGTATTTCTACGACCGGCAGGTGGTTGAGTTGGCTAAATCGGTGAGGCCTTCGGCGCGCGGCGAACTCGAAATTACCGACCTCAACCGGCTATATCTGGAACAAGGCACGCTTGATGTCGAAACGATGGGTCGCGGTTATGCCTGGCTCGATACCGGTACGCACGAGTCGATGCTCGAAGCCAGCCAGTTCATCCAGACCATTGAAAAGCGGCAGGGGTTGAAGGTCGCCGCACCGGAAGAAATCGCCTGGCGCAGCGGCTGGATTAACGATGCACAACTGGAACGACTGGCCCACGCCCTCGGTAAGTCAGGTTACGGCCAGTATCTGCTCGGCCTGCTGCAGGAGAGGGTGTTCTGATGAAGGTAACGCCTTGCGCCATTGCCGATGTGCTGCTGATTGAGCCAAAAGTTTTTGGTGACGATCGTGGTTTCTTTTTCGAGAGTTTCAATCAGCGGGCGTTCTATAAGGCTTCCGGGCTGAACGTTGATTTTGTGCAGGACAACCATTCGAAGTCGGCGCGAAATGTGCTGCGTGGGTTGCACTATCAGATCAGGCAGCCACAGGGCAAGCTGGTGCGTGTGGTTGCGGGTGAGGTGTTTGACGTGGCGGTTGATATTCGCCGCAATTCACCGACCTATGGGCGCTGGGTCGGTGAGGTTTTATCCGCCGACAACAAGCGCCAGTTGTGGATGCCGCCCGGCATCGCGCACGGCTTCGTGGTGCTATCGGAAAGTGCGGAGTTCCTCTACAAGACGACAGACTACTGGGCCCCGGAACACGAGCGCTGCATCGCCTGGAACGACCCGACACTGGCTATCGATTGGCCGTTGCTACATGGCGACCCCCTGCTTTCGGGCAAGGATGCCATGGGGCTGGCTTTCCTTCAGGCCGAGATGTTCGAGTAGGTTTGACGGCCAGCCGCACTTTATGTCGATTGCGCTCTCGCCCGCCTGGAACGCCCTTGCCGTGCACCGCGAGGCGCTTGCCTGCACACATTTGCGTGAGCTATTCGCGGGCGACCCGGACCGTGTGCGCTCGTTGTCGCTGTCTTTCGATGGCATCCATTTCGATTTCTCGAAGCAGCGCCTCAATGCCAACACGCTGAAGCTTCTGCTTGAGTTGGCCGAGGCGGCGAAGGTGGGTGAGTGGACCGGGCGGATGTTCAATGGTGATTCGATCAATGCCAGTGAAGATCGTGCGGTGTTGCATGTGGCTTTGAGGCGGCCTGGCGGGCTGGATTGCAGGTTGGGTTGCCCTCCTTTCCCGCGTGATGATTTCGATGTGATGCCGGAGGTGCTGGCCACGCGGGCGCGGATGGCGGATTTTGCAGATCGCTTGCGTGCCGGGCAGTGTTTCGGCCATAGCGGTGTGGCGATCCGCAGCGTTGTGAATATCGGTATCGGTGGTTCGGATCTGGGGCCGAAAATGTTGGGCCATGCACTGCGCGCCTATGCGCACCCGACGCTGGCCGTGCATTACGTGTCGAACGTCGATGGTGCGCAACTTGCGACGCTGCTGCCGACGCTTGATCCGTGCAGCACGTTGTTTATCGTTGCCAGCAAGACTTTTACAACGCAGGAGACTTTGCTCAATGCGCAGAGTGCCCGCGATTGGTTGGTGGCGAATCTGGTTGATGCTGCGGCAGTGGCGAGTCATTTTGTTGCGGTGACGGCGCATGCGGAGCGCGCTATCGAGTTCGGCATCCGACCGGCGTTGATTTTTCCGTTATGGGATTGGGTGGGCGGGCGTTTTTCGTTGTGGTCGGCGGTTGGTCTGGCGTTGATGATCCGCATCGGGCCGGCGGCTTTTGGCGATTTGTTGAAGGGTGCGACGCGAATGGATGAGCATTTTCGCTCGGCGCCTTTTGCATGCAATTTGCCGGTGGTTATGGCGCTGGTCGGTATCTGGAATAGCAATTTTCTCGGTGCGGCCACCCATGCGGTGCTGCCGTACAGCGATTCACTGGCGTACCTTCCGGCTTATCTGCAACAGCTGGAGATGGAGAGCAACGGCAAGTCGGTGGGTAAAGACGGGGCGCCGCTGAGCTACACGACGGCCCCTGTTCTATGGGGGGAGCTGGGTAACAACGGTCAGCACGCTTTCTTCCAGCTGCTGCATCAGGGCGGGCAGTTGGTGCCCTGTGATTTTATTGCGGCTGCACGTGCTGATTTTCCGCTACCCGGGCATCAGGAGGTGCTGCTCGCCAACTGTTTTGCACAAAGCGCGGCGCTTGCCTTCGGCAAGACAGAGCCTGAAGTACGCGCGGAGCTGGCGGCTGGTGGTGCGATGCGGCCGGAGGTTTTTTCCGCCTTGCTGCCGCAGAAGCTGTTTGCCGGCAATCAACCATCGTCTACGGTGCTGCTGAAGCAGCTCGATCCGCAAACCCTGGGTTCGCTACTTGCGCTCTATGAGCACAAGGTTTTTGTACAGGGCCTGATTTGGGGGGTCAATTCTTTTGACCAGTGGGGCGTCGAACTGGGCAAGGCACTGGCGCAACAAATTCTGCCAGCGTTTGATGATCCAATGCTGGCAGGGATGCTGGACGCCTCGACGCTGGGTTTGATGGCGTTTAGTAAAGTGGGGTCAGACTCGATTTAATTTTAATCGAGTCTGACCCCACTTAATCCTTAATCCGTTAAGCCGGGCGTGCATCGTTGCTCCAGTATCAAGGCGGCCGAGGCTTGCAAGGTGATCGAGAATACGCAGCGTGATCTGAATATTGCGCTGATGAATGAGTTGGCGATTATTTTCGACAAGCTGGATATCGATACGTCGGAG
>CAJAXU010000452.1 GCA_903948045.1 uncultured beta proteobacterium
GGTCTTGCGGTCAGCCGTGATCGGCACCGTGGCATCCAGCACATTGAGCGCCCAGGCCATTCCGCCAGAACGCAATACCGCCAAAGCCGAGCCTGAACCACCACCCGCCGGTGGGGTCGTAGTGATAGTACCGGTACCACCCGAATCAGGACCGCGTACACCCGGAACAACGGTATCAAAGTTGGCCACTACCGTGCCGGTAGACGCATCAAGTGCATGACTCGCCTCGGCTGCCAACACGTTGTCGTTCAGGGCCACGTCTTTGAATTTGGTCGCCGCAACACTGACCGCGATGGTGCCAGCAGCGCCGTTTGATCCCGTCACAGTCATCGTGTAGTTGGTGGCATCCACTTTCACCAAAGCTCCGGGCGTGCCGCCAGTGACAGCAATATCTTCCGCCACAAAGCTGTTGCCCACATCCTCACTGAATGTAAAAGTAAACACTGCCGTGCCGGCCGCTCCGGCAGCAGCCGTGATGACCACAGTGGGCGCCACCTTGTCGGTAGACTCCGCACCGCCCCCGCAGGCGCTGATCAATACCGAGGCAGCCAGGGCGCAGGCCGACAGCTTGAAGGAAGTGGAAAATATCATCATTGCAAAGGCTCCTGGCTGAAAGTTAAGACTGTCGACTAAGGTTATGGTAATTTCGATGCTTGAGAAAGCGCATTCATGAAAGCGCTTTCATGTAATGTAAAAGTCTGCCCCAAAGTTTGCAATGGTCTGACACTAGGGGTTTCCCTAGTGATTTGCCTAGGGCTTACCCTAGGCGAGACCGAATAGAAAGGCACCCATGGCCAAGATTACCCACTTGAGCGGCAGCTGGCCGCAGTGGATTGCCGACAATTTGGCGCGCGGCTGCACGCCGGCTTCGCTGGTCGAAGCGATGGTTCGTGACAATTTTGAGCCCAGTTTTGCTGTGAAATGTGTCTACGGCAGCGTTCAGGCGCCAGCTGCTGCCCAGCAGTCTGCCAGTGCCGGTGCGTACCAGTACGACACGCCCCGCCTGCCAGAAAACGTGCACCAGATTCAGACCAACGACCGACTGGTACGGGTGGCAATGCGATTGACGCAACCGGTGCTGGCACTGTTCGAGAATCTGCTGGCGCCAGATGAATGCGACGAACTGGTACGCCTGTCGCGTATCAAACTCAAGCGCTCCACCATTGTTGACCCCAACACCGGGCAGGAGGCCGTGATTCCGAACCGCAGCAGTGATGGCACCTATTTTGCGTTGAATGAGGATGCATTCATTACCCGTCTGGACCGGCGCATTGCCGAGGTAATGCACTGGCCTGTTGAAAACGGCGAAGGCCTGCAGATTTTGTATTACCAGGTAGGGGGCGAATACAAGCCGCACTATGACTATTTCCCGCCGGCCGACCCGGGCAGCCGCCCGCATTTGGCACGGGGTGGGCAACGGGTGAGCACCCTGGTCATCTACCTGAACGACGTGGCCGGAGGGGGCGACACCGTGTTTCCAGAGCTCAAACTGTCGGTCACGCCGCAAAAAGGGGCTGCGGTCTATTTTGAATACTGCAACCGGCAAGGCCAGGTGGACGCCCGCACCCTGCACGGTGGCGCACCAGTCACCGCAGGCGAAAAGTGGGTCGCCACCAAGTGGATGCGCCAGGGCCGCTATGGGTAAGACGATCTACTTTTGGTACACGCGGACATAGTCCACTTCCATCTGGTCTGAGACGAAGCCAGCGGGAATCGGGCCACCCAGGTTGCCGCCCATGGCCAGGTTGAGGATCAGGAACTGTGGCCCGCTGTAGGGCCAGTTATCGAAGTTACCGTCCTTGGGGTTGACGTACTCAGAGTAGTTGCGGTTGTCCACACCAATCACAATTTTGTCGGCCGTCCAGGTCAGCTGGTAGTTGTGAAATCTGGTGCAGGCGTCTGCCACAGTGGTTTCGGCGCCGACACTGCCACCAGCGTGATGCAGGTAGCCAGACACCACTTTTTTGTCAGCGGCGCTGTAACCCTTTTGCTCCATGATGTCGATTTCGCCGTACTTAGGCCATTGACTCTCTGGGGTACCCAGCAGCCAGATGGCGGGCCAGGTGCCCAGGCCGCAGGGCAGCTTGGCCCGGACTTCAAAATAGCCGTAGGTAAATAGCTGCTTGTCGCGGGTGATCAGGCGTGCCGAGGTGTACTGCTGTCCGCCTGAATCACCCACCGCCGGCGGCGTTTCTTTGCGGGCGATGATTTTGAGCGTGCCGCCGCTCACCACCGAGTTTTGGGTGCGTGCATTTGAGTAATACTGCTGCTCTCCATTGAACCACCACAATTTGTTGCGAGCCGTGTCGTAACCCCATTTGGACGAATCCGGCAGGCCATCGACGACAAACTCATCCGACCACACTAGGTTCCAGCCGGTCAAGCGCTCCTCCGACTTGAGCTTGAGCTCATCGATGTAGAAGGTGGTGGTGCTGGCCACGGCCTGGCCGTAATGCGGAAAGACGCTGACCATGTCGTAGGTGGTGTCGAAGTTGTAGTTTGTGCCCTCCGTCGGGTTGTCAAAGTCAAAGCTCAGGGTTTCCCACGCGCCGGCTTTGGTGGTTTTAGCTTCCGCCGTGACGAACAGCGTGTTGTTGCTGGCCTTGTTTTCCAGCTTCAGCATCAGGGTCTCGCCAGCGGCCGGGGCATAGACCCGCAAGGTCAGCACCTTGCTGGCGCCCATCTTGACCGGGCTCACAGTCAGCATGCTTGGTTCGCCCAATGTGGCGCCTGCCCACACTTGATTGCCCGGCCGTTTAACCAACTGCGCCACCCGGTTGGCGGCATTGGCTGGGTCTGCGGCAAATGTGGCGGTGAGGCCGCCGAAGGGCACGATGGACGTGGTGGTGTTGGGCTCCAGGTCCAGGCAATTCAGCGTGCTGGTGGTCAGGCAGGTGCCGGTGTTGCCTGAAGTGGCTGTGACCACGGGCGTGGTGTCGTAGTTCAGCTGCAATGACGCGGCAGCCGTATTCCAGTTATTGGCAAGGTCTTTGAACCGGTTTCCTGTTACGCCCACCGTCGCCGCGCCCTTGGTATTGGACATTGGGGTCAACAGCAGGGTGTAGCGTGTAGCGTCCACCTTGACCAGGGGCGCCGCAGTGGCCCCGGTGGTCAATATGCCCTCTGCCGTAAAGCTGCTGCCAACGTCCTCGCTGAAGGTGAACGTCACGGTCAAGGGGCCCGTGGCTGGCGTGCTGCCGGCATTGTGCGAGATGGCCACAGTGGGCGCCACTGTGTCTACCTTGCCATCGGGCCCGCCGCCACCGCACGCTGCCAAAAGTAGCGCCGCCAGGCTGGCGACCGCAGTGGTTGATCTGATTTTGATAGGCAGATTGATGAATAGCTTGGGCAGGGATGCATGCATATTGTGGTTTTGGCGGCTAGTTCATGCGAGCCAGGGCACCCGGCGCCACCTGCAACGTCTTGCCGTCGCTGAAGCGCACGCTCAAAGGCGCCTTGCCAGCGTTGTAGGCCAGGTAGGTCTTACGGCCATCGGCGCGGCGGAACACTGAGTAGAAGGTGGTGTTGGCGGTCACGCTCAGGTCAGGCGGCCCCATCTGATTCAAGCTCAGCAACCAGTGCAGGGCGTGCGAGCGGGTGTCGCCCAGCTCGAACGAACCCCAACGCTCCCATTGCTGCAGGCCCAATGCGGGGTCGGCCAGCCCCATGTATTTGGCAAATATGTCTTGCCAGATGTCGGGCGGATCAGCCCGCTTCCCTCGGGAGGCAAACACCTCTGTCTCGGGCTTGAGCGTGGCCAGACTGCGTTTGACATAGTCGGGATCGCGCCCCAGGTAGGTGGATGAGGTGGTGATGGGCAGCAGGTTGATGCCCTTGATCTGGCGCGGCTCGTCAATCCACCAGGTGTTGTGCGCGTACTTGCCGCCAAACAGCATGCTGGTTTCGACATTCTTGTACTCGGGCGGGAACACCAGCCGGTGGATGTCAAACCAGTAGTGGTTGATGGCCTCGATCTCCGTGGTGTACAGGTATTGGCCCAGTTCCCGTAGCTGAAGGTTGCCGGTGATTTCGCCCCACATGATCAGACCGGCCCAGGCGTTGATGGCTTCGGATGACGACTCCTGGTTGTTGCCATAAGGCCCCAGGCCGATGCCAGAAGCCCAGGAGTGGCCTTCGTACGGGTCAAAGTTGCGCAAAAATGGAAAGTCCGACCTGCCCCGCTCTGCGGTGGCAATGTCGGCAATCAACAAGTCCACCATGCCGCCCCACTGCGCCTTGGACGCCCAGGCCGGGTCACGCAATGCGATATCGGCCATGGCGCGTATCCAGTAGCCGTAGTGGAAGTGATGGTCGTTCATCTGCTCGATGCTGAAGTACTCTTCCGGATAAGCCAGCACGGTGCCCAGCCCCTTGTCGTAGGCAAAGTAGGTTTTATTGTCTTTGCCCGAGAACCAGGATTCGATGCGGGTCTTGAGCAGCTTGAGCAGCTGGTCGCGACCCTCCAGGTCGCCCTGCTGCTCCACCACGTCCAACAGCTTGGTGATGCGCTGCAGGCCCTTGCCCTGCCAGTACGAGCCGTTACCCAGCTCCAGCATCATGCGGCGGGCATTGCGCTTGTCGGTCTTCATCAGCTCTTGCAGCTCGGCGCTGCGTGGTGATTCGGCCACGGCCGGCCAATAAGGCACAAAGCCCTGGTAGGTGCTGGCAACCGTGAACTGGTTGGCCGGCAGCAGGCGGATGGGGCCTCGCAGGCTGTCATAGGCCGGCCCGAGCTTGCCGGTGACTGACGCGTTGTTGTGCCAATGGTGCGGGTACAAGCCGAGCAGGGTGCTTTGCTCTGCGCCTTCCATGGCCCGGGTAGTGGCGCTGAAGGTGGTTTGGACACGTCCTGTGTCTGCATGCACCGCCCAGGCCACCCGGGTGTCCTGCACGAAGGCATAGGCATGGCGGGTGAACAGGGCCATGGTCTCGGGTTTGTCGTCCGGCAGCGGCGCGGCCGACAGATAGCCTTTGCCCTCAGGCAAGCGGGCGATCCACTCGGTGGGAGACACCGACTCCCATCGCACGCCGCTGGGGCCAAACAAGGCATAGGTGGTGCCTTTGACCCGCAACGCCAGCACCCGCGCGTCGCTGATGGCCACGCGCTCGCTGGCCGCCGGCAGTCGCAAGCGTAAGTCGCCGCGCGACACCTGGAAATACACATAAGGGCTGCCGTGGCCAACGGTCGCCAACAATTGGTCAGCACCGCGCGCCATGGCAATGTCAATCGCCCAGTCGCTGGCTCTGGCCAGTTTGGCTCGCTCGGGCTCAAACGCCAGTGGCGAGATGACCAGGGGGTCTTTGTGCGGGTAGTGGATTTCGACGTCACGGCGCTCGGTTGGCACCACCTGTTTGCTAGGGAGTGAGAACTCAAAGCCGGCGCTGCCCGCCTTCACGGTCAACGGGTGAGCGAACAGCACCTCGGGCTGCGGCGCAAAAATCAGCGCTGAATACCACTGGTTGGTTGGCGCCGCCTGTGCCAGCATGGCCGGTGTGCGGTGTGGGGCCGCAGGCGCAGCCGGGTCGCGGCCTTTGGGGGAGGCCTGATAGGCGCCGGCACCAAGTTGAACCGGTTGAGCCAGGGTCATGGTGGACCCAACTGCCAGCAAGAGCAAAACCGAGACACATTTACCAAAACAATTCATGAACATTCCAGTTTTCAGGTGTTGCTATGCAGCCCCGAATCATAATGAAAGCGCTTTCAAAACGCATCCCGGGGTTTTCCCGTATCGTCCCACGGTGTCTCAGCTAAGGGAAAACACGTACTCAGGTGCATTGACAGTCAGAGGGGCATCAATTTAAAATTTTGAAAGCGCTTTCATGAATAAACCAGACGCCCACACCATGAGCCAGAACCAAGACAAACCTCAACGACCACGCCAGGCTATGTTTGCGGCCAGCAGCCTACTGCTGGCACTTTGGAACCCGCTGCCCGCCCTGGCCCTTGACTTCGGGCCCAATGGCATGTTCAGCCTGACCGGCTTTGCCGAGGTTTCTGTAGGTCTGTCGAGCAACACCTGCGACAACTGCCAACGCTTTCCAAATGAACGCAAGCAGCGCATCTGGGCGGATGAACTGGTGCAGGGCGCAGCATTCAAAACCACCGGCAACACCTTCACTCAAGTCCAGCCCTACCTTGGCTTCAAATATGACCTGGGTCGCGGCTACAAAGTGTCAGGTTTGCTCAGCCAACGCTGGCGTGACGGCAGCGTTGATGTAGAAGGTTTCTGGTACGACAAGAGCATTGCGCTCAGCCACGAAGACTATGGCAGTGGCCGCATCGGCGCCATGACCACGCGCGCCTGGAGCGTGGCCGACTACCCCTACGGCACCTTCATCGGCATTGCCCGCTCATGGCCATCGAGCGGGGCGGGCTACGGCATGCTGGCCAATGCGGCGCGCTACACCTCACGCATGTTTGACGTGGCTGAGGGTGATCTGGTGCTGGAGGCCACTTACGACGGCGGTAATACGGCCTTCAAGATCAACAAGCCCGAATTTTGGGAACTGTACGGGCAGTACCACAAGGGCGATCTGGTGGTCGACGTGATCATCCAGGAAACGAAAAACGGCACGCCAAGTGCCTGGGCCCATGGCCCCTTTACCGGCCTGACGCCGTTCCCAGTTGACGATGCCCTGCTAAAAAGCTCCAACCAAGGCATTGCGATGCTGATGGCGCGCTATCAGGTGGACTCAAAGCTCGAGGTGTCAGGGGGCATCCGCCGCAACCACTGGAGCGGCGCCAATGCTGTTTTGACGCAGGGTAATCAGTGGAATGACATGTTCAACGTCGACTGGAATGGCACTCTCAACGGCGTGACCAACCCAGGCTATCCAGCCACTTCAGTTGACCTGTCGCTGGGTGCGCGCTACCGAATGGGCCGCTGGACTGCTTCAACCGGCCTGGTCTACCTGGGTACGGCGGAAACCGCGAACCCGAGCGAACGCGGCCAAAGCAACTCGACGCTCATCAACACGGCCGGTCTGAAATACGACTACGGCCAGGGCCTGGAGTTCAATGTGCAGGCCGGCATGGTGCACTACCGCCGGGTTGGCCTGTCGGCCATGTCCGCCGGCGACAACGCATCGCTCACCACTGTCGATTCACGTGTCACCGACCAGGGCAACTGGGTATCGGTGGGCATGGTTTACTCATTCTGAGACTCATGGTCAGGGCAATTCTCATGAAATTCACGCAATTAGTCTCAATATCAAAGTTGCTGGCACACGCTGGCCTGGCACTCGCCGCAGCGCTCGTCCTCGCCTCCTGTGGCGGCGGTGGTGCGGTGGTGACCGGCGTCGCCGTGCCGCGCGCGCTCAGCGGAGAAATGGCTACGCGCAACGCCGTCAACTACGCGCCTTACCGGACCTCTCTGACCGAGCCCGATAGGGTCAAGGAAGTTATCACCGAAGCCATGATCAAGCAGGATCTTGACCTGCTGGCAGCTGGTAATTTCCGGCTCATTCGCCTGTTCGACAGTTCTGACAAGGTGGCCAAACA
>CAJAXU010000453.1 GCA_903948045.1 uncultured beta proteobacterium
GCAAGTTCTTCATGCACAAGGCCAAGGGCATGGTGCGTGACGTGTTTCGTACCCGCAACATGCGCTCGCTGCCGGGCAATTGCGGCCTGGGCCAGGTGCGCTACCCCACCGCCGGCAATGCCTACAGCGAGGAAGAAGCCCAGCCCTTTTACGTGAACGCGCCCTTTGGCATCGTGCTGGTGCACAACGGCAACCTCACCAATGCCAAGGCGCTCAAGGCCGAGCTGTTCAGCACCGACCACCGGCACATCAACACCGAGAGCGATTCCGAGGTGCTGCTCAACGTCCTGGCGCACGAAATCGACAAAACCACACGCGGCCTGCCGCTGCAGCCGGCCGACGTGTTTGACGCCGTGCGCAAGGTGCACCGCCGCGTGCGCGGCTCTTACGCCGTGATTGCCCTGATCGCCGGGCACGGCGTGCTGGCGTTTCGTGACCCGTTTGGCATCCGGCCGCTGTGCCTGGGGCGCAGCGAGGGCACAGTGGTGGTGGCCAGCGAATCAGTGGCTTTGGAGGGCACCGCGCACCGCTTCGAGCGCAATGTGGCGCCGGGCGAGGCCATCTTCATTGACCTGAACGGCACCGTGCACGCGCAGCAGTGTGCCGAACACCCGGTGCTCAACCCCTGCATTTTTGAGTTTGTCTACCTGGCCCGGCCGGACTCGGTGATGGACGGCATCTCGGTCTATCAGGCGCGGCTGAACCTGGGTGAGACCCTGGCCAAGCGGGTGATCTCTACCGTGCCGCCCAGCGAGATTGACGTGGTCATCCCCATCCCCGAATCCAGCCGCCCCAGTGCCGCACAGCTGGCGCAGCTGCTCGGCCTGCCCTACCGCGAGGGCTTTGTCAAAAACCGCTACGTGGGCCGCACCTTCATCATGCCGGGGCAGGCCGTGCGCAAAAAATCGGTGCGGCAAAAGCTCAACGTGATCGCCAGCGAGTTCAAGGGCCGCAACGTGCTGCTGGTGGACGACTCGATCGTGCGCGGCACCACCAGCCGCGAGATTGTGCAAATGGCCCGCGATGCCGGCGCCCGCAAGGTCTACATGGCCAGCGCCGCGCCGCCGGTGCGCTACCCCAACGTGTACGGCATCGACATGCCCACCAGCCATGAGCTGGTGGCGCACGACCGGACGGTGGAGCAGATCCGCGAGATCATCGGCTGCGACGCTCTGATCTACCAGGACGTGGACGCCATGAAGCGCGCCATCGGCTCGCTCAACCCGGCGATTACGGGCTTTGACGCCTCGTGTTTTGACGGCGTGTACGTGACTGGCGACATCACCGCCACCGACATCGCCCGGCTCAATGCCGACCGCCCTCAGCACGAGGAGGCCCTGGAGGACAACTCGCGCCTGGCCCTGCCCAACCATGAAGACTGAGCCATGACCCAGCCCACCCCACCCCGCCCCCTGCACCGCGACACGCTGGCAGTGCGCGAGGCCGTAGCCCGCAGCCAGTATGGCGAGAATTCGGAAGCCCTGTACCTGACCAGCGGCTATGTGCAGCCCTCGGCCGAAGCGGCGGCGCGCCGCTTTGCCGGCGACGAAGAGGGCTACACCTACGGCCGCTACGGCAACCCCACCGTGAGCAGCTTTGAGCAGCGGCTGGCCGCGCTAGAGGGCACCGAGGCCGCCATCGGCACCGCCTCGGGCATGTCCGCCATTTTGATGATGTGTCTGGCCCTGCTCAAGGCGGGTGACCACATCGTGTGCTCGCGCTCGATGTTTGGCTCCACCATCCGCCTGATTGGCACCGACCTGGCCCGCTTTGGCGTGGAATCCACCTTTGTGTCGCAAACCGACACCGCCGCCTGGCAGGCGGCGATGCGCAGTAACACCCGGCTGCTGTTTGCCGAGACGCCCACCAACCCCTTGACCGAGGTGTGCGACATCCAGGCTCTGGCCGATATTGCCCACAACGCCGGTGCCTTGCTGGCGCTGGACAACTGCTTTGCCACGCCGGCGCTGCAGCGCCCGGTGCTGTTCGGGGCTGACATCATCATGCACTCGGGCACCAAATACCTGGACGGCCAGGGCCGCGTCATGGCGGGTGCGCTGTGCGCCAGCCAGGCGCTGGTCACCGAGAAGTTTTTGCCGTTGCTCAAGAGCGGCGGCATGTCGTTGGCGCCTTTCAACGCCTGGGTGGTGCTCAAGGGCCTGGAAACGCTGGACCTGCGCATGCGCGCCCAGTCTGACCAGGCGCTGGCGCTGGCGCAGTGGCTGCAAGACCACCCGGCCGTCAGCCGGGTGTACTACCCGGGCCTGGCCAGCCACCCACAGCATGTGCTGGCCATGGCGCAGCAATCCGGCGTGGGCGGTGCGGTGCTGTCGTTTGACGTGAAAGCCGCCAACCCCGAGCAGGCCCGCGCGCGCGCCTTTGCCGTGCTGGACGCCATGCAGGTGCTGTCGCTCTCAACCAACCTGGGCGACACCAAAACTCTGGCCGCCCACCCGGCCAGCACCTCACACGGCCGCCTGACCGAGCCGCAACGCCAGGCCGCCGGCATCGGCCAAGGCCTGATCCGCGTGGCGGTCGGGCTGGAACACATCGACGACATCAAGGCCGATTTGGCCCTTGGCCTGGACCCTTTGTCATGAGCAAAACCCGCACCCGTTTCGCCCCATCGCCCACCGGCTTCATCCACGTGGGCAACATCCGCTCGGCGCTCTACCCCTGGGCCTTTGCCCGCGCCACCGGCGGCGATTTCATTTTGCGCATTGAGGATACCGACCTCGACCGCTCCACCCAAGCCGCGGTGGACGTCATCATCGAAGGCATGGCCTGGCTCGGGCTGAACTACGACGAAGGCCCGTTCTACCAAATGCAGCGCATGGACCGCTACAAGGCAGTGCTGGCCGAGCTGCAGGCCGCCGGCCATGTGTACCCCTGCTACATGAGCGTGGCCGAGCTGGACGCCCTGCGTGAGGGCCAGATGGCGGCCAAGCAGAAGCCGCGCTACGACGGCACCTGGCGCCCCGAGCCAGGCAAAACCCTGCCGCCGGTGCCGACCGGCGTGGCACCGGTGCTGCGCTTCAAGAACCCGCTGCACGGCGTGGTGGCCTGGGACGACAAGGTCAAGGGCCGCATCGAAATCAGCAATGACGAGCTCGACGACCTGGTCATCGCCCGGCCAGCCGGCCCCGGCGAGCCGGTGGGCACGCCCACCTACAACTTTTGTGTGGTGGTGGACGACATCGACATGGCCATCACCCACGTGATCCGGGGTGATGACCACGTCAACAACACGCCGCGCCAGATCAACATCTTTGAGGCGCTGGGCCACCAGCCGCCGGTGTATGCGCACCTGCCTACCGTGCTCAATGAGCAGGGCGAGAAGATGAGCAAGCGCAACGGCGCCAAGCCCGTCACCCAGTACCGCGACGAGGGCTACCTGCCCGATGCCATGGTCAATTACCTGGCCCGCCTGGGCTGGAGCCATGGCGACGACGAAATCTTCAGC
>CAJAXU010000454.1 GCA_903948045.1 uncultured beta proteobacterium
GCCTGACCCGATGGATGTGAACGAGCCCGACAACCTGGCCAAAACCATCGCCCAGCTCAAGCTCAAGTATGTGGTGATCACCAGCGTGGACCGCGACGACCTGCGCGACGGCGGCGCCGGCCATTTTGTGGATTGCATCCAAAAGACCCGCGCGCTGTCTCCCACGACCCAGATCGAGGTGCTGGTGCCCGACTTTCGCGGCCGCGACGACCGGGCGCTAGAGATCCTCAAGGCCGCGCCGCCGGATGTGATGAACCACAACCTGGAGACCGTGCCGCGCCTGTACAAAGAGGCACGACCGGGCAGCGACTACCAGTTCTCGCTGAACCTGCTGAAAAAATTCAAGGCCCTGTTCCCTGCCGTGCCGACCAAGAGCGGCCTGATGGTGGGCTTGGGCGAGACCGATGAGGAAATCCTGGCGGTGATGCGCGACATGCGGGCGCACCACATCGACATGCTGACCATCGGCCAGTACCTGGCGCCGAGCAGTGCGCACCTGACGGTGAAGCGCTATGTGCACCCCGACACCTTCAAGATGTTCGAGACCGAGGCCTATGCCATGGGCTTCAAGCACGCTGCGGTGGGCGCCATGGTGCGCAGCAGCTACCACGCCGACCAGCAAGCCGGGCACGCCATGGGGTTGTGATGCTAGGCAACGGTCTGTGGTTTGACCCCCGCTCGCTGCAGCAACTGACGGACGAGACCAGCTGGGCGCGGGGCCTGCAGTTGTACCGCAACCAGCAGGCGCTGAGCCTGGACATCGAGCCCGGCTTTGGCGGCTGGCTGCTGCTGGGCGAGGTACAGGGCAGCCAGCGCGAACCCTACGAGCTTTCGGTCGAGTTAAAGCTAACCCAGGGCGGCCAGCTGGTCTACTGGGACAGCGACTGCAGCTGCCCGGTCGGCCACCAGTGCAAGCACGGCGTGGCGCTGACATTGAAAGCCGCCTACCAGGGCCTGCGCCTGCTGGATGGCAGGGCAGGCGTTGAGCCGGTGGCGGCGCCCACGCCCGAGCAGGTCGAGGCGACACGCCAGGCCGAACTGGCGCGCAAGGCCGAGCTGGCCCGCCTGGAGGCCGAGGCCCAATTGCTGGGCTGGCTGCAGGCGCTGGACCGCGCCAAGACCGGCCAGACCCGCGTCGGAGCAGCCGAGCGGCCCGGTGCCGCCAAGCCCGCCCAGTACCTTTACCTGCTGACGGTGATGAATGCGCACGGCCCGACGCCGCTGCTGCTGCTCGAAGCCATGACCGCCGTCCCCAAACTGAGCGGCGGCTGGGGCAAGCCCAAACGCATCACCAGCCCGCCCTACGAGGGGCTGGCGGTGATGGACGCCGCCAGCGCCGCCGACCATGACATCTTCCGGCTGTTGCGCGCACAGCCCAACGGCAGTAACTCGTACAGCACCTACAGCTTCAGTGCCAGCGTGCTACCCACCAGCCAGGCCGGGCAGATGCTGCTGCAGCTGGCGGCCAGCACCGGGCGCCTGTTCACCAACAATGGCAGCGGCGCGCCAGATGCCGCACTGCAATGGGGCCCGCCGCGGGCGTTGGCTTGGCACTGGCAAGAAGCCCCGGGGCCACAGGGTGGCGAGCCGGCCTGGAGCCTGCGGGCCCGGCTGGCCGATACCGACGGCAGCGCCCGCTTGTGCCTCAATAACCCGCCGCTGTACCTGGATGGCGCGCAGGGCGTCTGCGGCCCGGTGCAGGCCGACGGCCTGAACGACTCGGCGCTGGCGGTGCTACTTAAAAGCCCGCCGCTCAAAGCCGCTGCCCTCAAAAAACACCAGGCCGAGCTGATGCGGCGCCTGGGGACGCTGCCCCTGCCGCCGGTGCTGGAGGCGGTCAGCACGCTGCGCGACATTCGACCGCGCGCCTGCCTGCAGCTGTCGCGCAACAGCCCCGACATCGCCAAGCACCGTGGCCTGATCCAGGCCCAGTTGCAATTTGATTACGCCGGTCACCGCGGTTGGTGGGCCGGCCAGGGCAGCACCGTGATGGTGGAGAACGCGCAGGGCCGTTTTTTGCTGACCCGCGACACCGAGGCCGAGTTCGACGCCATGACCCGGCTGTACGACCTGGGGCTGCAGCCGGCCGACGGCGGCCTGTTCGGCATCCCGGGCGACCTGTCACAGCAGCGCTGGCTGGACTGGGCCGATGCCGACTTTGCCCCGCTGCGCGAGGCAGGCTTCGAGCTGGCGCTGGCCGACGACCTGCAGCACTGGGTCACCCGCGCCGACAGCCTGCAGGTGGCGCTGCAGCCGCAGGGCGACGACGCCGGCACCTCGCCCTGGTTCGACCTGTCGCTGGGTATGGAGATCAACGGCCAGCGCCACAACATCCTGCCCTGGCTGCCCAGCCTGATCGCGCAGGCCGCGCACAGCCCGCCTGACCCAGCCACTGGCGCCCCGACGCTGCCGGATCACATGTACCTGTCGCAGCCCGACGGCGGCTTTGTGCGGCTGCC
>CAJAXU010000455.1 GCA_903948045.1 uncultured beta proteobacterium
CATTGTGCTCGGTCATGGTGCCCACCGTGGAGCGCGACGAGCGCACCGGGTTGGTCTGGTCAATCGCAATCGCCGGCGGCACGCCGTCGACCCGGTCCACCGCCGGCTTGTCCATGCGGTCCAGAAACTGGCGCGCATAGGCCGAGAAGGTTTCCACGTAACGCCGCTGACCTTCGGCGTACAGCGTGTCAAACACCAGACTCGATTTGCCCGAGCCGCTGGGGCCGGTGACCACCGTCAACTCGCCGGTGCGGATGTCCAGGTCCAGGTTTTTCAGGTTGTGCTGGCGCGCGCCGCGAATGCGGATAAAACCGTGGGGCATGGGGGAATGTCTGTGCAGTGGGGGAGAGACATTCTAGGCAGTTCGACGCGGCCGTGTTCAATGCTGGCTTTAGGCGCAGTTCGCTCGCCTGACGGCGAGTCAGAGGTAGCTTTGGCACTTTGCGTTGGCGGGGACGGCGTGCCTGATTCCGCTCATGTCCCCCGGATGCAGCAGCCTGACCGGCTGCTGCATCCTCCGCCTTGACTTCGCTGCATCAGGCACGCCATCCCCTTATTGGTTGGACAAGACTTCGCGCCGTCATTCCCGCGAAGGCGGGAATCCACAAAGCCATGGGTCCCCGATCGAGTCGGGGACGACGCAGCCTTGGTCAGTTCCCCAGCAGCCCGCCAACCCCGTCAAGGTGGTGACGGGCCAAGCGGCGGAGCGAGGTCAAGGGGGAGCCCGCAGGGCGGAGGACACGAGCGCAGTCGCTTGGCCCGGCGCCGCCTTGACCGGTGCGCAAAAAAACAAGTTTCCCCCGGTACCGACCTTAGCAGCAGCCCAGACACAGCGCCGCGATGCCGTGACGGACACGGCTCAGACCTGAAGAATCAGGCTTACTGGCTGGCGGCGCTCGCCGGTGCAGCGGCGGCAGGTGCCGCTGGTGCCGAGGCGGCGGCCTCGGGGACGTGGGTGGCTTCGGCGCCGTGCTTCTCGCCGCCCATGTCGATGGGGCCGCCCTTGCTCAGCATGTACAGGGCCAAGGCTGCAAACAGAATGAAACCGACAATAATTTTCCACATGATGGTGTGTCCTTAAACCAGGCCCCGGTGTCGGGGCAAAAGTAAGCCCTCGCGAAGAGGGCTTGCTGGGATCGTGACCACGCCCGGGGGCGTGGCCAGAACCGAGATCAGTCGTTGGCGTAGATGTCCACGTCTTTGGTTTCCTTGACGAACAAGGTACCGATGACGAAGGTCATGCCAGCGATGATGATGGGGTACCACAGGCCGTTGTACATATTGCCGGTCTGCGCCACGATGGCGAACGCCGTGGTGGGCAGCAGGCCGCCAAACCAGCCGTTACCGAGGTGGTAGGGCAAGCTCATCGAGGTGGAGCGGATGCGTGTCGGGAACATTTCCACCAGCATGGCGGCAATCGGGCCGTAGACCATGGTCACCAGCAACACCAGGTAGCTCAGGATCAGGACCACCATGACAGTGTTCACACGAGCCGGATCAGCCTTGGTGGGGTAGCCGGCGGCCTTCAGCGCATCGGCCACGGCCTTCTTGAACTCGCCGTCTTTCTTCTTGGCTTCGTCAGCCGGCAAGCCCTTGGCGGTGTAACTCGGGATCACGGTCTCGCCAATCTTGATGGTGGCGGGTGTGCCGGCGGCGCCAGCCGCGTTCTCATAGCTGACCGAGGCGCCAGCCAGCACCTGCTTGGCGATGTCGCAGGAGCTGGTGAACTTGACGGTGCCGGTCGGGTTGAACTGGAACGAGCACTCGGCTGCATCGGCGGTCACGACCACCTTGTTCTTTGCCTGGGCTTCGGCCAGCGCCGGGTTGGCCGCGTTGGTCAGTGCCGTGAAGGTGGGGAAGTAGGTCAGCACCGCCAGCAGACAACCAGCCATGATGATGGGCTTGCGGCCGATCTTGTCTGACAAGGTACCGAACAGGATGAAGAAAGGCGTGCCGATGATGAGCGAGATGGCCACGTAGATGTTGGCGGCAGCGCCGTCAACTTTAAGCGCCTGCGTCATGAAGAACAGCGCGTAGAACTGGCCCGAGTACCAGACCACAGCTTGACCGGCGGTCAGACCGACCAGCGCCAGGATCACGATCTTGAGGTTTTTCCACTGGCCGAAAGATTCGCTCAGGGGCGCCTTGGAGGTCTTGCCCTCGGCCTTCATTTTGGCGAAAGCGGGCGATTCGTTCATGCTCAAACGGATGTAGACCGACACGGCCAACAGCAGGATGGAGACGATGAACGGCACGCGCCAGCCCCAGTCGGCAAAGGCAGCTTCGCCGATCGCGGTACGCGTGCCCAGAATCACCATCAGGCTCAGCATCAGGCCCAGGGTGGCCGTGGTCTGAATCCAGGAGGTGTAGGCGCCACGCTTGCCATGTGGCGCATGTTCGGCCACATAGGTGGCGGCACCGCCGTACTCACCGCCCAGGGCCAGGCCTTGCAGCAGACGCAAGACAATCAGGATCACCGGTGCGGCCACGCCAATGGTGGCGTAGTTGGGCAGGATGCCGACGATGAAGGTCGACAGGCCCATGATCAGGATGGTGACCAAAAAGGTGTACTTGCGGCCGATCATGTCACCCAGGCGGCCAAAGAAGATGGCACCGAAGGGGCGCACGATGAAACCGGCAGCAAAGGCCAGCAGCGCAAAGATGAAGGCTGAGCCCGCATCGAGGCCGCTGAAAAACTGCTTGGCAATAATGGCTGCGAGCGAGCCATACAGGTAGAAGTCGTACCATTCAAAAACAGTGCCCAGGGATGAGGCGAAGATGACTTTCTTCTCCTCTGCGCTCATGGGCCGTGCTGCCGCGGCTGTTGCCATAGTGTTGTCTCCAGTTGTTCGAAGCCCTCGACATGAGGAACGAGCTTCATTGTGGAAGACGCTACTGACCCTGTTCTGACGCGAAACCAACCCAAACTTGCGCCAAACTGACCCGGTCCTGACAAAAAAAAGAGCCCGCCAAGGGCGGGCTCTTCAGTGGCTAACGATTCGCTCAGGCAGCGCGGGTGTCCATGTCACCTGCGATGCTGGGGTAGCGCACGTGCTCCACCAGATCCTGAATTTCTCGCCTTGGCGCAGGTGTCAGCAGGCTCACCACGATGATGATGGCAAAGCCCAGGGGCACGCCAAACACACCGGCCGAGATCGGCTGGATACCCCACCAGAGCTCGACAGGCGAGGTGACATTGAAGATGCCCCTCAACCAGGGCTGCGTTGTCACCATGTAATACATGGTGACGCCCAGGCCGCCGACCATACCCAGCACAGCCCCCCATTTCGTGGCACGCTTCCAGAAAATACCAAGCGTCAAGGCCGGGAAAAAGGATGCCGCTGCAAATGAGAACGCCGCCGAGACCAGGAACAGGATGTCCGCTGGCTTCTGCGCCGCCACATAGGCCGCCGCCAGCGCCACCACCAACAGCAGCAGCTTGGAAATGGCAACCCGGCGCTGGGCCGATGCATTGGGGTCGATCATCTTGTAGTAAAGGTCATGCGACAGCGCGTTGGCAATCGTCAGCAGCAAGCCGTCGGCCGTGGACAGTGCCGCCGCCAAGCCGCCTGCAGCCACCATGCCGGAGATCACATAGGGCAAGCCGCCGATTTCAGGTGTTGCCAGCACGATGATGTCGCCGCCGATCCTCATCTCGCCCAACTGCAGCAGGCCGTCCTTATTGATGTCGACCAACGACAGCAAGGTAGGATCGACCGCCGCCCACTGTGAGACCCAGGCTGGTAGCTTGTCAAACGGTGTCCCCACCAGCACGGTGAAGATTTCATACTTGACCAGCACGGCCAGCGCAGGCGCAGTGAAATACAACAAGAAGATGAAGAACAAGGACCAGGTCACCGAGCTGCGCGCCTGCTTGACCGATGGCGTGGTGTAGTAACGCATCAGAATGTGCGGCAGTGCAGCCGTGCCGACCATCAAGCAAAACACCAGTGCCATGAAGTTGCGGCGCGAGACGTCGAAGGCTTCCTTGGCTTTGGCATCGCCATTGGGGTCGCCAGCGTACTGGGCGGCATGGCGTGGCATGCCGCCAAGCGGTTTGGCACGGGCTTCGTTGTCAGCCTTGCCCTTGGCCCAGGCCTTCTTGGCACTCTCTTCGTCCTTGGGCAGGGCGGCCAGGGCTTTCTCGGCGGCGGCAATCTCGGCCACCGGGCCATTGGCAGCTTTCAGGTCGGCCAGCTTCTTGGTGGCGGCTTCGGTGTCGGCGGCCATGGCGGCCTTGACGTCCTTGAGCTTTTCGCCAAACCCATCGGCCCGAGCCTTGAAGGCGGCAATCACTTCCTTCTCCTTGGGATCGTCGATCAGCACTTTTTCCTTGGCACTGACCTTCTCAAGCTGGTAACCGTACACCAACTGGGGAATTGGCACACTGGTTTGCTTGACCGACAACCAGATCACCGGGATCAGATAGGCCACGATCAGGATGATGTACTGGGCCACCTGGGTCCAGGTGACAGCGCGCATACCCCCGAGGAACGAGCACACCAGAATGCCACCCAAGCCCAGAAAAATGCCCAGCTCGAAGGCCACGCCCGTGAGGCGGGTGGTGATCAGGCCCACGCCATAAATCTGCGCCACCACGTAGGTGAAGGAGCACAGGATGGCGGCAAAGATGCCGATCAGCCGCGGCAGGTTACCGTCATCGCGCGCGCCCAGGAAGTCGGGAATCGTGAATTGCCCGAACTTGCGCAGGTAGGGCGCGAGAAACAGCGCCACCAGGCAGTAGCCGCCGGTCCAGCCCATGATGAAGGCCAGCCCGCCATAGCCGGTGAGGTACAGGGTACCGGCCATGCCGATGAAGGACGCCGCCGACATCCAGTCCGCCCCGGTGGCCATGCCGTTGTACATGGCCGGAACGCGACGCCCCGCCACGTAATACTCGGCCGCGTCATTGGTCCGACTCATGACGCCGATGCCGGCATACAACAGCACCGTGGCCGCAAGAAAGATGTAACCGATCCAGTTGCGGGGCAGACCCATCTGCTCCAGCACCGCCAGCACGATCACGAAGGCCAGGAAGCCCCCGACGTACCAGCCATAGATCTTGTTCAACTGCGACTTGAAGGCCGAGTTGCTGGAGGCGCTGAAGACGCCGCCGGTTTGGTCGTTGGTCATGCCTGCCATGTCAATCCTCCTCAACTTCGGCCACGCCATGCGCATGGTCGAGTTTGTTCATGTAATGGGCGTAGTACCAGATGATCGCCACATAGACGACCAGCGATCCCTGGGCCGCTGCCCAGAAACTGAAAGGCCAGCCAAAAAAGACGAAATTCAGGTCTCTCGCAAAATAGGCCATGACAAAGGTCACCACAAACCACACGGCCATGAGAATGGCGGTGATGTTGAGGTTCTTTTGCCAATACTGCCGATGGTTCTCGGTGATTTGCACGCTTGTCTCCTCTGTTAAAACCGCCTTGGTTGGGCGGGTGGGGTCACAACGGGTGCCGGCAAACCGGCACCATGCAGCATCGTTGTGAGGTAGTGCCGTCAGGCCGACTTGAGTCCAGTTTCGCGCTCGAGCTGGGCCGCGATCTTGGGCTCAAATCCCTTGAGATGGCGAATGATCTTCGCCGTCTCGTCGGGTTCCTGCCGGTCCATGTGCACGCGGGCGAGTTGATACCACGCATACGGGCTCATGGGCTGCAATTGGGTGTTGCGGCGCAAGGCGGCTATGGCCTCGTCAAACCGCCTGAGTTGGATCAGGACCAGACCCAGGCCATACCAGGCGCGGTCCAGTTCGGGGTTGATCTCGATGGCTCGCCGGAAACTGGCCTCGGCGGCATCAAACTGCTTGAGCTCGTCATGCAGGAAGCCCTGGTTGAACCAGTGCGCCGCCTTGGCGTCTGGCGCTGCGGTCAGACGGGCGTAGTCACGCAGGGCGCCGGATCGGTCTTGGTCCTGGGCGCGCAGGTGGGCCCGGCTGGCCAGGGCGTAGGTGTCTTCCGGGTGCGCTTGCAGCAGGTGTTCGAGGTCCTGCAGGGCGCCGGCACGCCGGCCGATCATGATCTGCAGCACGACCCGGTACTTGCGAATCAGGTAGGACAGGCTTTTCATTGGCAAGCCTTGATGCCCACGCTGACGCAGTGCTCGATCTTGGCCAGCGTGACCGCGATGTAAGTCACGCCCACCATGAAAAATGCGACGAAAGGCACATGCTCGGGCGCCACCCGCTTGGGCGAGACCAGGCGGGCCAGCCCCACCCAGGGTTTGTTCAGGACCTGAAAGAGCTGGTAGAACAGGTTGCTGTCCCGCTTGGCCCCGGACAGGACAAACAGGATCGCCTGCCCGGCCAGCGCCAGCAGACCGATGTAGAGCAGCAACTGAAGCGCGTTGAGAACCTGAAGCACCACACATCCTCACAAGAAGTTGACGAGACTATAAAAATCCCCGCCTTACCAATTTCTTACTGTAGGGTCTTTACTTGCGCGCCTACGGGTAAACACCGGGGCAGCCGGCGGCGGCAACCCAAGCTGGCGCAAACCGTCCATGCGCGGCATCGGTTAGATTGGTGACCTGCACATGACACCGCCCGACTGCAGCCGCCATGGCCCAACGCCCGCAACCCCAACCGTCGCATGACCTGGTCTCCTTGCAGGTGGCACAGCTGCGCGAGCATGTGCCGTTTGAGGCCATGGACTGGCGGGATGTCGCGGCGCTGGTGGTGGCCGCCACGCAGCGCTACTACCCGCCGGGCAGCAGCATTCTTGACGAGGGCGTTGACGGCAGTGCCAATCTGTACATCCTGCTGCAAGGGCAGGCCACGGCGCGCCGCGCTGACACGCCCGACGAAGCGCGCCACCTGGAGGCCGGTGAGTTGTTTCCGCTGGAGGATTTGATGGCCGCGCAGGCGCCGACGGCGCACTACACGGCGCTGCAGGATTGCTTCTGCCTGCTGCTTCCCTGGCCGGAGGCGAAACGCGTGGCGCAGCGCAGCCAGGTCTGGGCCGGCTTTCTGCAGCAGCGCGGGCAGGTCTTTCTGGAAGCCAGCCGACGGCGCCTGCGTGAGGAACAGGCCGCTCTGGCGGTGTACCAGCAAAGCTGGGAGCGGCCGCTGCGCGAGCTGCATGTGCGACCGGTGGTCACGCTGCCAACCAGCGCCGGGCTGCGGCAAGTGTTGGAAACCATGCAGCGCGAGCGGATCGGCTCGGTGGTGCTGACGCAAGCTGATGGTGCCGCAGCCGGCATCCTGACCCGGCACGACCTGCTGGAGCGGGTGGTGTTGCCGGCGATCCCGTTGGATACACCGGTTAGCGCCGTGATGAGCCAGCCGCTACAGACCCTGAGCCCGGCCGACACCGCAATGGACGCGGCTTTGCTGATGACGCGGCACGGTCTGCGCCATGTGCCGGTGGTCAGCGAAGGGCGCGTCACTGGCCTGCTGTCTGAACGCGACCTGTTCGGTTTGCAGAGCCAGTCCATCCACCATGTCAGCGCGGCCATCCGCAGTGCCGAGCACCTGCCGGCGCTGCAGCAGGCGGCCACTGCCGTGCGCAAGTTCACGCAACACCTGCTGGCCCAGGGGCTGCAGGCACGCACCCTGACCGGCCTGATCAGCCACCTGAACGATCTGCTGACCCGGCGCATCGTCACACTGGAAGCCGGCCGCGCCGGCATGACGCTCGACGACGCCTGCTGGCTGGCGCTGGGGTCGGAGGGGCGGGAGGAGCAGACCATCGCCACCGACCAGGACAACGCCTGGGTGGTCCGCCAGTTTGACGGTGCGTCCACCCGCCAGCAGTGGCTGACCATCGCCGAGCGCGTGAATGCCGTGCTGGACGCCTGCGGCTTCCCACTGTGCCGCGGCGGCATCATGGCCTCCAACCCGCAATGCTGCCTGAGTGTTGCGGAATGGACGCAACAGTTCAGGCACTGGATCACACAAGCCAGCCCGCAAGATCTGCTCAAGGCCTCGATCTTTTTCGATCTGCGCGCCGTGGCCGG
>CAJAXU010000456.1 GCA_903948045.1 uncultured beta proteobacterium
AGACGGAGGGACAAATGATTGATCCAAGTGAAATGGAAACCACCGCCATGGGCGCGTGCCTGCATCCACTGGGCGAGTTCGTGGGCTCAATTGGCATGGACCGCACGCTGGCCAGTTACAGCCGGATGGAGGTGCTGACACTGATTGATGTCGTGGTCACGGCCTACCAAGGCCAGATGACGGCTGAGCACGAACGCATGGCCGCGCGCGACCGTGCGTTTTTGCAAGAGCGCCTGAACTTGCAGAAGGGACGTGTGTGATGCTGGACTTCAACGCCCGCCCCAAAATTCAGGAGCAGATCAGCCAGCTCATTGATGCCGCTTTGATCCGTGAGCGTGCTGGCCAGACGCCACGCGACTACCTGGGTGCATCGCGCTTGGGCGTTTCATGCGAGCGCGCGCTGCAATACGAGTACACGCACACACCAGTTGACGACGGCCGTGATTTTTCAGGCCGCTTGCTGCGAATCTTTGAGGTGGGCCATACGCTGGAAGACCTGGCCATTCGCTGGCTGCGCATAGCTGGGTTTGATTTGTACACGCGCAAAGTCCAAGGGGGGCAGTTCGGCTTCTCCGTGGCAGGTGGACGGATCCGGGGCCACGTCGACGGGATCCTAAATACCGGACCTGCCGATCTGGGCGTGAGCTATCCGGCGCTGTGGGAGTTCAAGACCATGAACGACAAGTCCTGGCGCGACACCGTCAAACACGGGGTGGCCAAGTCCAAGCCGGTCTATGCAGCGCAGGTTGCGGTCTACCAGGCCTACATGGAGGCCAGCATTCCGGGCATCTCTGCCAACCCGGCGCTTTTCACCGCCATCAACAAAGACACCCAGGAAATCTGGTTCGAGTTGCTGCCCTTTGATGGCGGGCTGGCGCAGCGCATGTCCGACCGCGCCGTGCGCGTGATCACCGCCACCAGCGCAAGCGAGGTCTTGCCGCGCTTTGCCACCACACCTACCCACATGGAGTGCAAGTTCTGCGCTTGGCAGGACCGCTGCTGGGGGACTCAATGACGGCTGGCAATATCGTCTGGCTGGACTACAACAACGCCCCCGAACAAAGGCTGGAAACAGCGGCTGACACGCAGGCACTGCGTGATGGTTTGCTGGACCGGCTCGAATCGGTGCTGCTGTACCTGTTTCCCAGTGGCCGCATTCGCGGCAACAAGTTCTATGTCGGCGACATTGACGGCGCGCCGGGCAAGAGTCTGGTTGTGGAACTGGAGGGTCCTCGGCGCGGGCTGTGGAAGGATTTCGCCGATGACGATGGCGGCGACCTGATCGCAGCCTGGGCCAAGTCACGGGGGCTGTCGACGCAGCAGGACTTTCCGCGCATCGCCAATGAAATCCGGCAGTGGCTCGGCTTTGCGCCGCCCGTGGACAATGGGGTCAGGCGCGAGATGCGAACGGTCCCGATGGATGAACTCGGCCCCTACACAGCCAAGTGGGACTATGTCGGGCTCGATGGCGAACTGATTGCCTGTGTCTACCGCTACGACCCTCCGACC
>CAJAXU010000457.1 GCA_903948045.1 uncultured beta proteobacterium
CGGCTTTGGTAGTCGCCCAGCTCGGCCAGTGGCATTTGGCCGGTGATGCCCACGGTGCCAGCCGCACGCGGTTGCGAGCCGGTGATGTGGCCGCGTTTGGCCGCCAGGTCACCGGTCAGGTCACCCATGGCGCTCTCGGGCGCGGTGACTTCAATGTTGACCAAGGGTTCCAGCACCACCGGCGTTGAGGCGCGCATGGCATCCAGCGTGGCGAGGATTTTTTCCAGCTGAATCTCGGCCAGCACCTTCACCTGCGAACCGTCCAGCCCGAGCCGGCGCGCGCGCAGCGCCACCTGGGCGCCGCTTTCTTCGCCGGTCACGTACAGGGTGTGCTGGCCGCTGCGTTGCAGCGAATCGAGCGCCTGCAGCAGCAGGGTGGATTTGCCGATGCCGGGGTCGCCGCCAATCAGCACCACACCGCCTTCCACCATGCCGCCGCCCAGCACCCGGTCGAGCTCTTCATGGCCGGTGGGGGTGCGTGCCATGTCGACCGCGTCGATCTCGCCCAGGGTGGCGATCTCGGCGGTTTTGGCCAGTGAGGCAAAGCGGTTCTTGACGGCCGACGGGTTGTCGGCCACCGACTCGATCAGCGTGTTCCAGGCGTTACAGGCCGGGCACTTGCCCAGCCATTTGGGGCTGTTGCCGCCGCAGTCGCTGCAGACATAAACCGTTTTTTCTTTGGCCATGGGTGCATGATACTGGATGTAATCACAGATTTCATGGGCGATTTGCACGCGGAGATAGGTCCGCCACTGTTGCATCTTCCTTGGTGGATCTATAAGATAACTATCTTGACCTTTAATGTTGGACATATCATGACCTGGAACATCGCCCAAGCCAAACAGCAGTTCTCTGAAGTCGTGCGCCTCTCGGCCCAGGAGCCGCAAGCCATTTACAACCGGGACAAGCCGGTGGCCGTGTTGATCAATGCCGACGAATTCGAGGTCTTTCAGCAGTGGCGAGCGGGGCAACACGAGCCGACCCTGGCGGCGCAGTTTGCAGAATCGCGCCTGGCCCTGCAGCAAGCGGGTGCCGATGCCCTGCAGATCCCCCCGCGTGCAGATGTCCAGCGCTCGAATGCCTTTGTGCAGATGCTGGAGACAGAGCAACTGCCCAAGTCCCCAGCCCCCAACTGAAAGCCAGCCATGCAACTGGTGGACACCAATATCTTGAGTGAGTTGATGCGCGCCCAGCCCGATGCTGGCGTGCTGGCCTGGCTTCAGCGGCAAGAGCTGGTCAGCCCACGCCTCACCATCTCGGTAGTGACCGTGGATGAAATCATGGATGGCTTAAGTTGGCATCCGACCGCACGGCTGTTGGCCTGGTTTGATGCCTTTGTGCAGCGGCACGAGGTCTTGGCCGTCACGACCGATGTGGCCCGATGCGCCGGCGCCTTGCGTGGACAACTGCAACTGCGTGGCCAGACGCGGTCCCAGGCTGACATGCTGATTGCCGCCACCGCTCAAATTCACGCCCTGACCATCGTCACGCGCAACGTGCGTGACTTTGATGGCTGTGGTGTCGCGGTGTTGAACCCGTTCGCGCTCTAACCGGGATCAGGCGCCGTCAAAGTCCCATCGCGCACCCACTCGGCCTGCGCCTCGGTTTCGATCGTGCCAGGCCGGGCGCTGCGGACCTGGGCGATGGCGGCGTCGGCCGGCAACCCGTGCAGCACCAGCAGCTTGGCCACCAGCATGCCGGTGCGGCCCAGGCCGGCGGCGCAGTGCACCAGCACGCGCTGGCCCTGGCCCAGCGCCTGCAGCACGGCCGGCCCCTGGCTGCGCCAGGCCGCCAGCGTGGTGGCGCCCGGCGTGGCCATGTCGGTGATCGGCACCGGCAACCACTGCAAGGGGGTACGAGCGATGGCCTGGGCAAAGTCAGGCACGCCCAGGCGGGCAAACTCATGCGGCTCGATCAGGCTCAGCACGGTGCTGGCGCCCCAGGCCTGGATCGCCTGCAAGTCGGCGTCGAGCGCGCGCATCCAGTGCCGGCCAGCGCCATCCACGCCGCGCCGACCCGGGCAATGGCTCATGCCCAGCAGCGCGCCGCCGGCCAGCGCCACGCTGTTGATCACCAGCGGCCCGGTGGGCGCGGGGCCGCTCACTTCTTGGGCTCAGACTTGTTGTCGTAGCGCTTGCGCCACTCAGCCACCACGCGCGACTGCTCTTTGGCGACCCAGTCGAAGTCCACCTTGATCATTTTTTCGGCGATGTTGGTCGGCACGTTCTCCATCTTGGGCACTTTCACTGGCACCGCCGTCACTTCGGAGTTGCGACCGTAGGCCTCCATTGCCTCGGTGGAAATGGCCCAGTCCATCAGCACTTTGGCGTCGTCCAGGTTCTTGCTGCCCTTGAGGATGGCTGACGCTTGCATGTCCCAACCGGTGCCCTCGTCAGCCACGATCACCTCGATCGGCGCACCGGCGGTTTTGACCTTGCCACCGCGCACCGGCAGCGACAGGCCTGCCACGTACTCGCCGGCCCCGGCCTGTTCACAGGGTTTGTCGCCGGAGTGGCTGTAGCTGGCAATGTTTTCATGCAGCTTGTCCATGAAGGCCCAGGCCTTTTCCTCGCCCCACATCTGGATCCAGGCGTTGACCATCAGCAGGCCGGTGCCAGACGAGGCTGGATTGGGCATGGTGACCTTGCCCTTGAAGGCGGGCAGCGTCAGGTCGGTCCATTTGGCTGGCTTGGGCACGTTACCTTTCTTGGCCTCGATGGTGTTGAAGCAGATGGCGCTGGCCCAGCCGTACATGCCGACCCATTGCGGCGGGTTGTTCTTGGGCAGGTACATTGGGTTGAGGCGCTCCATGCCCTTGGGGGCGTAGGGCGTGAGCATGCCGGCCTGGTTCAGCGCCACCAGGTTGGCGGCGGTATGGCCGAACACCACGTCGGCGCGCGGGTTGTCTTTTTCGGCCATCAGCTTGGCCTGCATGATGCCGGTGGAATCACGCACCCAGTTGACCTTGATGGCCGGGTGGCTCTTGGCAAACTGGTCGGCGTAGATTTTGAGCACGTCGGCGCCGGCGCTGGAATAGACGGTCAGTTGGCCGGCTTGCGCTCCCAGAGCGGCCAGGGCGAGGGACAGGGCGCCTATCAGGCGGGTACTTTGAAACAGCATGGTAATACTCCTTGGTTAAGCAAAAACAGGTGGGTTGGAAATTAAGGTGTGACCAATTGCGGTGATCTCAGGCGCCGCCGCGCCAGGCCTGAACCCGACGCAGCACAAAGCGTGAAACGACCAAGTGCAGCAGGCGCACGCTCAGGCTGGCATACACCATCAGCGTCGCCATGGCGGCGGCCGAGGCGGTGCTGCCGGCCTCATCCAGGTGGATGGCCGCCACCGAGGCCAGCTTGGTATCGGCGCTGTACAAGAAAATCACCGCTGACAGGGTGGTCATGGCGTTCAAAAACAGGTAAATCCAGATGTCCAGAATGGCCGGCAGGCAGACCGGCAGCGTCACCCGGCGGAACACCGCCAGCATCGGTACCTTGAGTGAGGCGCCGACCGCCTCAAACTCCCGATCAACCTGCTTGAGCGCGGTGACGGCGGTCAGGTGCGGCACGGTATACAGGTGGGCCAGGGTGTTGATCACCAGGATGGCCATGCTGCCGTACAGCACGCCCAGCGGATTGCCGGGCTGGTTGATGAACAGCAGCGTGCCCAGGCCCAGCACCAGCCCCGGCACGGCCATCGGCAGCAGGGCCGCTGCATGCAGCAGGGTACGCCCCAGCATGTCGGCGCGCGGTTTTTCCACCACATAGGCGGCGATAAAGATCAGCGGCGTGCCGGCGCTGGCCACCCAAAAGGCGAGCGTGAGCGAGTTCCAGAAGTTCTCCCAGCCCACGCCCTGCACGTCAAACACATAGTGCTTGAGCGTCAGGCTGAGGTTATAGGGCCAAAACTTCACCAGCGCCGCAAACTGGGCCATCCCCAGAATCGCCAGGATGAACAGTGTGACCAGCAGGCAATAGCCGAACATGGCGCGATCAATCAGCGGTCGGGGTTGCGGTACGAGGGCCACCGCACGCGAGCCCAGGGCCGCGGCCTGCTTACCCGCCACCAAGCGTTCCAACACAAAGGCAAACACCGCTGGCACCAGCAGCACCACCGACACCACCGCGCCCATGGAGAAGTTCTGCTGGCCCACCACCTCCTTGTAGATGTCGGTGGCCAGCACGTTGTAGCTGCCGCCAATCACCTTGGCGGCGCCAAAGTCGGTGAACACATTCACAAACACCACGATGGCCGCGCCAATCAGGCCGTAGCGCACTGCCGGCAGCGTGATGCGAAAAAAGGTGCGCGGACCACTGGTGCGCAGCACGGCGGCCGCCTCGTAAATGCGGGCGTCGGCCAAGGTGAGCGCCGTGATCATGATCAGCACGGCATGGGGAAAGGTCCACAGCGTGCAGGACATGATGATGCCGATCGGCCCGTAGACCGACTCGCCCATCAGCACCCCCTTGAGCAACCCCTTGTTGCCGAACCAGTAGACCAGGCCGATCGCCTTCAGCAGCGAGGGGCTGAGCAGCGGCACCAGCGCCATCACCCGGAAAAAACCGCGCCAGCGCATCTGGGTGCGGGTCAGGGCGTAGGCGTAGGCAAAGGCCAGCACCACCACAATCACGGTGGTGATGCTCGACACCAGCAGGCTGTTGCGCATGGACTGCCAGGGCGTGCCGGTGCTGAAATAGCTGCGGTAATTGGCCAGGCCGACAAACACGCCGTTGCTGTCCTGCAGGCTGCGCACCAGGATCATGCCCACCGGCAGCAACAGGGCCAGCAGCATGAACGCACCGCAGCCCAGCAGCAGCCAACGCATTAGCCCGTCGTCGCGGTCGCGCAGCATCGCAGGCGCCCGCAGGCTCGTTGCAAGCGTCATGCGCCGACTCCGGCCGCAAACAGGTGGATGGCGCCAGCGTCGATCTGCAGCGCCAGTGCTTGGCCCGGAGCCAGGGGCTGGTCGGCGAAACTGTTCCGCCGCAGGTCCACCCGAATTGGCGTGCTGCCCAACGCCGGTACCGCGCAGTGCAGCCGCACAAAGGGCCCGAGCGGCTCAATCGCACGCAGCGTGGCCGCTAGGCCAGCGCCTTCCGCCGCGCCTTGGCGCAGCACCACGTCCTCGGGCCGGAAGCCACAAGTGACTGGGCTGCCGGTGGCATGCGCGCCGGTGGCGCAGCTGAGCAGGGTCTCGCCGCACCGCACGCCAGACGGCCCCTGCACCACGCCCGGCACAAAGTTCATGACTCCGATGAAGTCGGCCACAAAGGCGCTGGCCGGGTGCGAATAGATGTCGCCCGGTGAGCCCATCTGCTCGACCCGGCCCTCATGCATGACGACGATCCGGTCGGCCATGGCCTGCGCCTCCTCTTGGTCGTGTGTGACCATGATGGTGGTGATGCCAAGGCGTTTTTGCAGGTCGCGGATCTCCTGGCGCAGCCGCACCCGCACCTTGGCGTCCAGCGCCGACAGCGGTTCATCCAGCAGCAACAGCCCGGGCGATGTGGCTAGCGCGCGCGCCAGTGCCACCCGTTGCTGCTGGCCGCCCGACAGTTGGGCTGGGTATTTGTCGCCATGGCCGTCTAGCCCCACAAGCTGCATCAACTCGGCCACACGGGCCTCGATGCCGGTGGGCACTGGGCGCTGGTTTTGCATGCCGAAGGCGATGTTTTGCGTGCAGGTCATGTTGGGGAACAGCGCGTAGGACTGGAACACGATGCCGAAGTCGCGCCCCGAGGGCGGCAACTGGCTGATGTCGCGCCCATCCTGCACGATCTGTCCAGACGATTGCAACGCCAGCCCGGCGATGCAGCGCAGCAGCGTGGTCTTGCCGCAGCCCGAGGGCCCGAGCAGGCAGACAAACTCGCCACGGGCGATGTCAAAGCTCACTTGGTCGAGCGCAGTGAAGCTGCCAAATTGCTTGGACAGCGATGTGATCTGCAGGTAGGGCGCAGTCGCCCCAACGGGACGCCGCGGCGTCGAAACCTCTTCTTCTGTTGGCATGCTGGGGTCTCTGGGCTAAGGTAACAAACTCATTATGTCGGCAAGGTCTCGCGGCCTGATAGGTCCAGCCGGGGGTACTGCATGGGACCAGCGGCATAGGGGATTCCCTAGTGCAAACCGTGTAAGCATCAACCATGCCTAACTTGCGTTAGATCAGCTGTAGCAAGCTGTTTTTGGCCAATCATGCTAAGCTGAAAGACTTTGTAACTGCCCCACCTCACACGGAGCGTCTTATGCCTAGCCTGTTGCCCAACATTGATCCTGATGGCCTGCTTGAGTTTTCGGTGGTGTACACCGACCGGGCCCTGAACCACATGTCACAGCGCTTTCAGGGCGTGATGACCGGTATTTCCGGCATGCTCAAAGAGGTGTACCACGCCAAATCCGCCGTGCTGGTACCGGGCAGCGGCACCTTTGGCATGGAGGCGGTGGCGCGTCAGTTTGCCACCGGCAAGAAGGCCATGGTCATTCGCAATGGCTGGTTCAGCTA
>CAJAXU010000458.1 GCA_903948045.1 uncultured beta proteobacterium
AGCATGCGAAGGTTCGAATCCTTCCTCCCCTGCCAAATGTCAGCCTACACCTCAGCCGTGTCGGGCCTGGCTTTTTAGAGTGATGCGCCTGCAGCGCCAATATGACCTCAACCGATCGTCAACCGATGACCCATCCAATCATGCAGGCGAGCCACACCCCTGATTTCATGGTCTTCACAGGCAATGCCAACCCTGGGATGGGTGCAGACATTGCGCAACACCTCAACATCTCCCTGGGGGCCGCCACCGTCGGGCGCTTCTCTGACGGCGAAGTCTCAGTCGAAATCAACCAAAACGTGCGTGCCCGCGACGTTTTTGTGGTGCAGTCGACCTGCGCGCCGACCAATGAGAACCTGATGGAGTTGCTGATCATGGTCGACGCGCTCAAGCGCGCCTCCGCCGAACGCATCAGTGCCGTCATCCCCTACTTTGGTTACGCACGGCAAGACCGGAGGCCGCGCTCGGGTCGGGTGCCGATCACGGCCAAGGTGGTGGCCAACATGCTGCAAGCGGTTGGCGTAGCCCGGGTTCTGACCATGGATTTGCAAGCGGACCAGATTCAGGGCTTTTTTGACATCCCGGTGGACAACATCTACGCCTCACCCGTGTTGCTAGGTGACCTGCGGCAGAAAAACTACGACGACCTCATCGTCGTCTCACCAGACGTGGGCGGTGTGGTGCGTGCGCGTGCTCTAGCTAAACAATTGCACTGCGATCTCGCCATCATCGACAAGCGCCGGCCCAAGGCCAATGTCAGCGAGGTCATGCATGTGATCGGTGAGGTAGATGGCCGCAATTGCGTCATCATGGACGACATGATCGACACCGCCGGCACCCTGGTAAAAGCCGCCGAGGTCCTGAAGGCGCGTGGCGCCAAAAAAGTCTACGCCTATTGCACCCACCCCATTTTTTCGGGGCCGGCGATCGAACGCATCAACAGCGGCGATGTGCTAGACGAGGTGGTGGTGACCAACACCATTCCGCTCAGCGCGGCTGCGGCAGCCTGTCGGAAGATCCGGCAACTGAGCGTTGCCCCTTTGTTTGCGGAAACCATCCAGCGGATTGCCAAGGGTGAATCCGTCATGAGTTTGTTCTCGGACCAGGAAAATCTTTTCTGATCCAGACCAAAGCGGGCTCGCGGCGCAGCTAAGTTGCTTCGAGCTTTTTTTAACCGGAGTCGCACTGGTCGCGGTGGACTCCTCCAGGAGTAAATTATGAAATTAGTCGCTTTTGAGCGCGCCAAGCAGGGTACGGGTGCGAGCCGCCGTCTCCGCATCACCGGCCGCACGCCCGGTATTGTTTACGGTGGGGCCGCCGAACCCAAAATGATCGAGCTCGATCACAACGCCCTGTGGCACGCCCTGAAAAAGGAAGCGTTCCATTCATCGGTGTTGGAGATGGACATTGCCGGCAGCCACCACCAGGTTTTGCTGCGTGACGTGCAAATGCACCCGTTCAAGCAACTGGTGCTGCACATTGACTTCCAGCGCGTGGACGCCAACACCAAACTGCACATGAAGGTGCCACTGCACTTCAGCGGGGACGAAAATTCACCGGCAGTCAAAACAGACGGTTGCATTGCCAACCACGTGATCACCGAGATTGAAGTGCTGTGCCTGCCGGCCGACCTGCCGGAATTTATCGCCGTTGACCTCAGCGGCCTGAAGAAAGGCGCCTCGCTGCACCTGGCCGATGTGACGATGCCCAAGGGTGTCACGGCAGTGACGCGTGGCAAGAACAACCCGGTGCTGGTCTCCGTGGTGGCTGTGGCTGGTGCCGAAGTACCGGCAGCCGACGCAGCAGCCGCTGCGCCCGCCGCCAAGGCCGGTGCCAAGCCCGCAGCCAAAACACCGGCTGCCAAGGCGCCTGCTGCCAAGACTGCCAAGAAGTAAGCTCCGGCGGCCCTGCCGCCTGGCGTTTTCTGAAGCCAAACGGCCCACCTTGTGTGGGCCGTTTGCTTGGTGCAGCATCAATTGGATAATGCAGCCATGATCAGGTTGATAGTGGGCTTGGGCAACCCCGGCCCGGAATACGAGCAGACCCGGCACAACGCCGGTTTCTGGTTCGTGGACGCGCTCGCGCTGCAGCTCAAGGCGGTCTGGGCTTACGACAAGAATTACCAGGCGCTGGTGGCACGCACTGCGGTCGGCGACCAGCCGCTGTGGCTGCTCAAGCCGCAGGCCTTCATGAACCTGAGCGGACGCGCGGTGGCGGCCCTGGCCCGCTTTTACAAGATTGCGCCCGCCGACATTCTTGTTGCGCATGACGAGCTGGATGTGGCCCCGGGCGAGGCCAATCTCAAGTTCGGCGGCAGCCACGCCGGACACAATGGCCTGCGCGATATCCACGCGCAGCTTGGCACGGGCGACTACTGGCGCCTGCGCCTGGGCGTCGGCCACCCAGGCGACCGCGCCGAGGTGGTGAACTGGGTGCTGAAAAAACCCTCGCTGGATCACCGCATCGCCATCGACCAGGCCATTACCCGCGCCCTGACCGCCTGGCCGGCACTGTGCGCAGCCGACATGGCCCGGGCTATGCTGCTGGTGCACACCAGCAAGCCGCCACGGCCCAAACCGGCCCGACCCGAGCCGTCAGAGCCCTGAAGTCACCCATAACGCCAAGCACAACCCGGGGAGCCCCACATGCCGATCCGCACGCTATTTGCTATTTTTTTTATAGCTACAAACCCAATAGGGACGGGGGCTTGGGGCCAAAATGTCTATAAATGTGGCAACGCCTACAGCCAGCAACCCTGTCCAGGCGGAACGCTGGTGGATGCCTCAGATGCCAGAACCGGTGAACAAAAGAAAGCGTCTGACCTGGCCAGTCAACGTAACGCGAAAGCGGCCAATGCCCAGGAGCAAGCCAGGCTGAAAAAGGACAAGGCAGACCTGCAAGCCGTCGCCCCAGCCGTGAAGCCGACCAAACCGCAGGCAGCAGCTGCGTCCCAAGCCAAGGACAGCCGACCCGAGCAACAAACGGCCAAGAAACCCAAGTTATCAAGCCCCGACGAATTCAAGGCCCAGGTGCCGGGCGAGCCTGGCGCCAAAGACAAGAAAAAGACGGCCAAAAAATCGGCGGCAGCCGAGTAGGGCAGACCCTGCAGCGGGCGCGAACCGGCTCAGCCCGCAGTGGGTTTGTCAGCGCTAGCCTGCAGCCGGCGGTATTTTTGCCACAGCGTCTCGCGGTCTTCGACGAACTGCGGGTTGATCGGGATACAGGCCACCGGGCAGACCTGCACGCACTGGGGTTCATCAAAATGGCCGACGCACTCGGTGCACTTGTGCGGGTCGATCTCGTAAATTTCCGGACCCAGAAAAATGGCCTCATTCGGGCACTCGGGCTCGCAGACATCACAATTGATGCACTCGTCGGTGATGATCAGGGCCATGGCTTACCATCCACGTCCGTCACCCGAATAACAATGCCTATCCACATGGTCGGAATTATCCGCGCTTTGCCCGCCGCATGAGCCTGTTCCTGCTCAAGCGCCTGCTCACGCTGCTGGCCACCCTGGTCGGGGCCTCAGTGGTGGTGTTTCTAGTGCTCGAAATCCTGCCCGGCAATGCGGCCCAGATGCTGATGGGCGCTGACGCCGCCCCTGAGGCCGTGCAGGCGCTCGCCGTCAAGCTGGGGCTGAACCTGCCGCCGATGCAGCGCTACTGGCAGTGGGTCAGCGGCATGCTGGTGGGCGAGTTGGGCCTGAGCTACGCCTACAGCAGCCCGGTGCTGGAGCTGGTGCTGGAGCGCCTGGCCCTGACCGTGCCTCTGGCCATGATGGCGATGGCGCTGACCACCGTGCTAGCGCTGGTGGTGGGCGTGTATGCCGCTTCGCGCCACAACCGGCTCGGCGACGTGGGCCTGATGGGGCTGACGCAGATCGGCATCGCAGTGCCGAACTTCTGGTTTGCCATCCTGCTGATTTTGCTGTTCTCGGTGCACCTGCAATGGTTTGCCGCCGGTGGTTTTCCGGGCTGGGACGAGGGCGTGGGCGAAGGGCTCAAGGCGCTGCTGCTGCCGGCCTTGTCGCTGGCGGTGGTGCAGGCGGCGATTCTGGCGCGCATCACGCGCTCGGCGGTGCTGGAGGTGTTGCGCGAAGATTTTGTGCGCACGGCCCGCGCCAAAGGCCTGTCGCAGCGCGCCACGCTTTGGCGCCATGTGCTGCGCAACGCCATGATTCCGGTGGTGACGGTGATGGGCCTGCAGTTTGCCAACCTGCTGGCCGGCACCATCGTGGTGGAGAACGTGTTTTACCTGCCCGGGCTGGGCCGGCTGATCTTCCAGTCGATTTCCAACCGCGACCTGATCGTGGTGCGCAACTGCGTGATGCTGCTGGCCACCATGGTGATCGTGGTGAATTTTGTGGTCGATGTGCTGTACGCCGTCATTGACCCGCGTGTGAAGGCCAGCGACATATGAGCCCGCCCGGCTTCACCCGCCGCGCGCTGGCGCACCGCAGCTTCATGATCGGCGGCGTGCTGACGCTGCTGCTGCTGCTGGCGGCCAGCCTGTCGCTGGTCTGGACCCCCTGGTCGCCCTACGAGGTGGACATGGCCATCAAACTGCAGGCGCCCGATGGGCAACATTGGCTGGGCACCGACCCTTTTGGCCGCGATGTCGCCTCCCTGCTGCTGGTGGGTGCGCGCAACTCGATTCTGGTTGGTCTGATCGCGGTCAGCATCGGCCTGATCTTGGGCACCGCGCTGGGCCTGCTGGCGGCGGCGCGCGGCGGCTGGCTGGAGGAGCTGATCATGCGGCTGGCCGACTTTACCTTTGCCTTCCCGGCTATTTTGTCGGCCATCATGCTCACCGCTGTGTTCGGCGCCGGGATTGTCAATGCCATCATTGCCATCGGCATCTTCAACATCCCGACCTTTGCCCGCATCACGCGGGCCTCGGCCCGCTCCATCTGGTCGCGCGAGTACGTGCTGGCGGCGCGGGCCTGCGGCAAGGGGCCGTGGCGCATCACCTTCGACCATGTACTGCCCAACATGCTGTCGGTGCTGATCGTGCAGGCCACCATCCAGTTTGCGCTGGCGATCCTGGCCGAGGCGGCGCTGTCCTACCTGGGGCTGGGCACCCAGCCGCCTCAGCCGTCTTGGGGCCGCATGCTGGCCGAGGCGCAGACGCTGCTGTTCCAGGCGCCGCTTCTGGCGGTGTTCCCCGGGCTGGCGATCGCGCTGGCGGTGCTGGGCCTGAACCTGCTCGGCGACGGCCTGCGCGACCTGCTGGACCCGCGTCTGGCCCGAAAGCGCTGAATGGCCCTGCTCGATGTCCACAACCTGGGGGTACAGCTGCAAACGCAGCGGGGCCCGGCGGCGGCCGTGCGCGAGCTCAGCTTCAGCCTGGAAAAAGGCCAGACGCTGGGCCTGATCGGCGAGTCAGGCTGCGGCAAATCCATCACAGCCCTAGCCCTGATGGGTCTGCTACCCGAGCGGGCGGAGACTTCGGGCAGCATCCGCTTTGACGGCCAGGAACTGGTCGGCCTGCCCGATGCGGCGCTGCGCCGCCTGCGCGGCAACCGCATCGGCATGATTTTCCAAGAGCCGATGACGGCGCTGAACCCGGTGCACACCATCGGTCACCAGGTGGCCGAGCCACTGATGTTGCACCGGGGCGCCACGGCGCGGGCGGCGCAGCGGCAGGCGATCGAGCTGCTGGAGCGGGTGGGCATCCCCGATGCGGCACGCCGGGCCGGCGCCTACCCGCACCAGTTTTCTGGCGGCCAGCGCCAGCGCGTCACGATTGCGATGGCGCTGGCCTGCGGGCCGGATTTGCTGATTGCCGATGAACCGACCACGGCGCTGGACGTCACCATCCAGGGCCAGATCCTAGACCTGATCGCCGACCTGGTGCAGGAGCGCGGCATGGCGCTGCTGCTGATTTCGCACGACCTCGGCGTGATCGCGCAAAACGTGGCGCAGATGATGGTGATGTACGGCGGCCGCGTGATGGAGAGCGGGCCCACCGCCACCGTGTTTGCCGGCATGCGCCATCCCTACACGCGCGGCCTGTTCGGCGCGCGGCCGCAACTGGGCGCGCCGCGCGGCACCCGGCTCAGCACCATCGAGGGCAGCGTGCCCGAACTGGCTGACCTGGCACCAGGCTGCCCCTTCGCCGGCCGCTGCCCGCAGGCCGGTGCGGACTGCAGGACGACAAAACCTACAACGCACGCGTTCACAACTGGGCACCTAGCCCATTGCCTGCATCTGGAGACCGGGGAACTCATGCCATGAGCGAGACCCTGCTGCAGCTCGATGCAGTGACGCGCCAGTACGCCATGCCGCGCGAACGCCTGTGGCAAACGCCGGCGCTGGTGCACGCGCTACGCGGTGTCAACCTAGAGCTGCACAGTGGCCGCAGCCTGGGGGTGGTGGGTGAATCCGGCTCGGGTAAATCCACGCTGGCGCGGCTGGCCATGGGCCTGGAGCCACCCACATCAGGACGGGTCAGCGTACTCGGCCAGGACTTGAACGCCCTGACGCCGACTGCCCTGCGCCAGGCGCGGCGCGACTTCCAGATGGTGTTCCAGGACCCCTACGGCTCGCTCGACCCGCGCCAGACTGTGGCCCGCATCGTGGCCGAGCCGCTGGCGGTGCTCGGTCAGCACAAGGCTGCGGCCATGCGCGAGCAGGCGGCCGACGTGCTGGCCGCCGTGGGCCTGCGCCGCAATGACTTGGACAAATACCCGCATGAGTTCTCGGGCGGGCAGCGCCAACGGGTGGCGATTGCCCGCGCACTGATCACCCGGCCGCGCCTGATCGTGGCAGACGAACCGGTCAGCGCGCTGGACGTATCGGTGCAGGCCCAGGTGCTCAACCTGATGCAGGATCTGGCGCAGCAGTTTGGCGTGACTTACCTGCTGATCAGCCATGATCTGGCGGTGGTGAACCACCTGTGTGACGAGGTGGCCGTGATCTACCAGGGCCGCATCGTCGAGCAGGGCACGCCGCAAACGCTGTTTCGGGCGGCGGGCCACCCCTACACCCAGGCATTGCTGGCCGCCGTGCCCCGGCTCGAACCCGGGGCACGGCGCCAACGCAGCACCCTGCTGGCGCAGCGCAGCGTGCCAGCCAGCGCCTGCCCCTACGCCGCCCGCTGCCCGCAGGCGCAAGCTGCGTGTGACCAGAGCCGCCCGGAGCTGCGGCCTCTGGGCGATGCTCACCAGGTTGCTTGCCATCTGGACCTGCGCCAACCTGGGTTGGCCCACCCCGACTGACAGATCGGAACAGCATGGCGAAGAGAGTTGACACCCCTCCCAAAACGGGAGATACTGATCTCAATGAGGGTGATCGCCAAGAGCAGCTTGAAAAATTTCTGGAGCCAGCCGGGCCACGCCGATGCGCGCGGCCCGCTACACAGTTGGTACGACGAGGCGGTCAAGGCGACTTGGGCGTCACCGCAGGATGTGAAGAGCCAGTATGCCAACGCCAGTATTTGCGGCAACAACCGCGTGGTCTTCAACGTGGGCGGTAACAAATACCGGCTGGTGGTGGAAATGCAGTACCGCGCAGGCATTGTCTGGGTGAAGTTTGTCGGCACGCATGCCCAGTACGACCGCGTTGATGTGGAGAACGTGAATGACTATTAAGCCAATCCGAAACGACGATGACTTGAAAGCAGTTTTCCGCCGGCTCGAATCCATCTTCCAGGCCACAGAAGGGACACTTGAGGCCGACGAGCGCGACGTGTTGGTGACGCTCGTCGAGGCTTATGAAAACAAGCATTTCGACTTCGGGCCGGCCGACCCGGTCGAGGCCATCAAGTTCCGCATGGAACAACAAGGCCTGACGGCGCATGATCTCGAGCCCTTCATCGGACCGAGTGGTCGGGTGTCGGAGGTACTCAACCGCAAGCGACGCCTGAGTCTGCGCATGGTCAAAAACCTTCACGACGGTCTGAAAATTCCTTACGAGAGCCTTCTTGCCGATGAGGCCCCGCGCTAGTGGTATGGTTCCACTTCTGTCGAACAACAATTTCACCCCAACCCTTTCCTGGAGATGTGCACCATGATTAATCGTCGTCACCTGATTGCCACCGCGGCCTCTGGCGCCACGCTGGCCACCCTGCCGCTGGCTGCCACCGCCCAAGCCAAAAAAGACGCCGTGGTGCTGGCCATGACGCTGGAGCCACCGGGACTGGACCCGACCGCAGGTGCGGCTTCGGCCATTGCCGAAATCGTGCAGTACAACGTGTTCGAGACGCTGACCAAGATCAACAGCGACGGCACCGTGTCGCCGCTGCTGGCAGAAAAATGGGAAGTCTCGCCCGACCTCAAAACCTACACCTTCACCCTGCGCAAGGGCGTCAAGTTCCAGAATGGTGAACCCTTCAACGCCAACGCGGTGAAGTTTTCGTTTGAGCGCGCCGGTGGCGACAAAAGCACCAACAAGGACAAGCGCACCTTTGCCATGATGGACCGCGTGGCCGTGATCGACGACTACACGGTGGTGATCCTGAACAAGCAGCTGGACCCGGATTTCCTGTTCCTGATGGGCCAGGCCACGGCCATCATCGTCGAGCCCAAGAGCGCCGACAGCAACGCCACCAAGCCGGTCGGCACCGGCCCCTACCAACTGTCGGCCTGGGCCAAGGGCTCGTCGGTCACCTTGACCAAATGGGACGCCTACCGAAGCGCTGCCGCCATCAAGATGAAGAAGGTGACCTTCCGCTTCATCAGCGACACGGCGGCCCAGGTGGCGGCCCTGCTGGCGGGAGACGTGGACGCCTTTGTGCGCGTGACACCGCGCAGCGTGCCGCAGTTCAAAGGCAACCCGAAGTTCCAGGTGGTGGTCAGCGGCTCGCGTGCCAAGACCATTCTGGCCATCAACAACAAAAAGAAGCCGCTGGACGATGTGCGGGTACGCCGCGCCATCTGTGCCGCCATCGACCGCAAGGCCGTGATCGAAGGCGCCGCAGACGGCTATGGCGCCCCGATTGGCAGCCATTACGTGCCAGGTGCCTTTGGTTATGTGGATACCACCGGCATCAACCCGTTCAACGTCGACAAAGCCAAGGCGCTGCTGGCAGAGGCCGGCGTCAAGACGCCGCTCACCTTAAGCCTGGTGCTGCCCCCTGTGCCGTACGCCCGGCAAGGCGGCGAGGTGATTGCGGCCCAGCTGGCCAAGATCGGCATCGTGGCCAAGATTGAAAACGTGGAGTGGGCGCAGTGGCTGAGCGGCACCTACACCAACAAGAACTACGACCTGACCATCATCTCGCACGTGGAACCGTTCGACCTGGGCAACTACGCCAAGCCGGGCTACTACTGGGGCTATGAGTCGCCGAAGTTCACCGAGCTGTTCGACAAGCTCCAAAATGCACCGCGTGCCGCCGACCGCGCCAAACTGCTCGGTGACGCCCAGCGCATGCTGGCCAATGAGGCGGTGCACGGCTATCTATACCAGCCGCAGTGGATCACGGTGGCGCACAAGGGCCTGAAGGGCCTGTGGAAGGACATGCCAGTGTTCGTGAATGACGTGTCAGCGCTGTCGTGGTCCTGACGCGCCCGGCCTGAGCCCGCTGCCATGACGAACCCTGCCCTGCACGACCTGGGTGCGCATGCGCTGCTGGCTGGCTACCGCGCCGGCGCACTGTCGCCGGTGGAGGTGACGCAGTCGGTCCTGGACCACATCGCGCGCTGGGAACCCCACTTGCACGCCAGCTACCTGCTGCGGCCCGAGTTGGCACTGGCGCAGGCCCGGGCCAGCGAGGCGCGCTGGCAGCGTGGCGCGCCGCTGGGCCCGCTGGACGGCGTGCCAGTGACCGTCAAGGACAACATCGCCACCGCCGGCGACCCGGTGCCGCTGGGCACTGCCGCCACTGACCTGACGCCGGCTGCTGCGGATGCCCCGCCGGCGGCCCGACTCAAGGAAACCGGCGCGGTGCTGGTGTGCAAGACCACCATGCCCGACTACGGGATGTTGTCATCTGGCCTGTCCACCTTCCATGCCCTGGCGCGCAACCCCTGGGATCTGAGCAAGACCCCGGGCGGCAGCAGTGCCGGTGCCGGTGCGGCGGCTGCGGCCGGCTACGGCCCGCTGCATGTGGGCACCGACATTGGCGGCTCGCTGCGCCTGCCGGCCGGCTGGTGCGGCATTTTCAGCCTCAAGCCCAGCCTGGGCCGGATCCCGATCGACCCACCCTACACCGGCCGCGCCGCCGGCCCCATGACCCGCACCGTGGCCGACGCCGCACTGATGATGCAGGTGCTGAGCCTGCCCGATGCCCACGACAGCATGGGCCTGCCCTACCAGGCCATCGCCTGGGACCAGTTTGACCGGGGCAGCGAACGCCTGCGCGGCCTGCGCATCGGCCTGCTGCTGGACGCCGGCTGCGGCCTGCCGGTCGAGCCCGAGGTGCGCGCCGCCATCGAAGCCGCCGCGCGGCTGTTCGAACAGGCCGGTGCCATCGTCGAGCCGATGGCGCCGTTCCTGACGCCAGCCATGCTCAGCGGCATGGACCACGCCTGGCGCTTGCGTTCGCACCTGGACCTGGCCGCTTTGTCACCGGCCAAAAAAGCCACGGTGCTGCCCTACATCCGCGACTGGGCCGACAGCGGCGCCGACCTGAGCGGCGCGCAGGCCTTTGCCGCCTTCAGCCAGTTTCATGCCACCCGCGTGGCCACGGTCAAGGCCTGCGCCGCTTACAACTACGTGCTGTCGCCGACCTCGCCCATGCCGGCCTTTGCGGCCGAGCTGCCCTCGCCCACCAACGACCCGCTGCGGCCGCTGGAGCACATCGCCTTTACGGTGCCGTTCAATATGTCGGAGCAGCCAGCGTCATCGGTCAACTGTGGCTACACCGCCAGCGGCCTGCCGATCGGGCTGCAGATTGCCGGTCAGCGCTTTGATGACCTGGGCGTGCTGCAACTCTCGCATGCGTTTGAGCAGCTGCGCGGGCCGCAGCGGCCCTGGCCATTCCCGCCAGCGGCCTGAGTTCGCACACCCGAAGCCCATGACCACCGACAGCCTGGGCAACCCGGTCACGCTGCGCGAGGCCGGCAGCCTGGGCGCGGTGAACGACTTTGTCGAGGGCTTTATCGCCTGCGAAGCGCGCATCGTCCACATTCTGGACATCGCCGAAACCGACACCAGCCCGCTGGTGCAGGCCTGCTGCGCCGCGCTGCACATGTTTGCCGAGTCGGGCCAGGCGGCATCCAATGCGGCACCGTTCATTGCGCGTGCCCAGGCTGGCCTGGCGGACGCCGCCATCAGCGCCCGGGAGCGGCGCTGGGTGGCGGCAGTGGCGGCCTGGGTCGCGGGTGATCTGCCCCGCGCCATGGCACTGCATGAGGAGCAGGCGCGCGAGTACCCGCGTGACCTGGCCTCGCTCAAACTCGGCCAATACCACCTGTTCAACGCCGGCAACTCGCCCGGCATGCTGCGTCTGGCGCTGCAGGCCCTGCCGGCCAGTGCCGACGTGCCCTACATGCACGGTATGGCCGCGTTCGCCTGGGAGCAGTGCCATCTGCTGCCGCAGGCCGAGGCTGCGGCTCGGCACGCCATCGCGCTGCGCCACAAGGAACCCTGGGCGCACCATGCGCTCGCCCATGTGCTGCTGACGCAGGGCCGGCTGCGGGAGGGGCTGGACTTCATGCGCGCGGTCAGCCCGAGCTGGACCGGACTCAACTCCTTCATGCTCACCCACAACTGGTGGCACACCGCGCTGTTCGCGCTGGAATTTGACCGGCCCGACGAAGTGCTGGCGCTGTACGACCAGCAGGTCTGGGGCGTGGCGCGCGACTACTCGCAGGACCAGATTGGTGCCGTGTCGCTGCTGGCGCGGCTGGAACTGGCCGGCGTCGATGTCGGCCCGCGCTGGGAGGATGTGGCCAACCACCTGACAAAACGCGGCGTGGATCTGGTGCTGCCTTTTCTGGACCTGCAGTACCTGTATGGCCTGGCCCGCGCCGGACGGCCGCAGGCCGACACCTTGCTGGCCCACATCGAAGCGCACGCTGTGCAGCCGCAGACCGCTGCTGTCTGGCGCGATGTAGCCCTGCCCGCCGCGCGCGGCCTGCTGGCCCACGCGCGGGGCGACCATGCGCAGGCGGTGCGCCAACTTGGCAGCGCCCTGCCCCGCATGCTGGAAGTGGGCGGCAGCCATGCCCAGCGCGACCTGTTCGAGCAGATCCACCTCGACGCGTTGGTACGCAGCGGGCAATGGGTGGGCGCGCAGAACCTGCTGCAGCAGCGCGCCAACGCGCAGCCCGAGTCCCAGCGGCTGGCGCGGCAGGCGCGTGAGCTGCAGCAGCGGCTGGGCTTGGCGGTAGACGCCATGTCTGCGGCTTGACGTCGGTCAAGTGTTATTCTCAAACCCCTTTCATCACGCCGCTGATCATCGAAACGCCATGAGCCCATCCATGACTCTTATTTCAAATCCGCTCTTCAACATGTTGACAACTTGGCTACGGCGTATGACGGTATGGCTGGGCTGTGCTGCCGTTGGGTTGCTGAG
>CAJAXU010000459.1 GCA_903948045.1 uncultured beta proteobacterium
GCTCAATGTCTTTCAGGATGCCTTCCACCGTGGCACGCACCTGCGCGTCGTCGTCGGCCCGGCCCTGAGCGTCTTTGCCGCGTTTGAGATATCGAATCATGGCAATTGCACCTTGTTTGATTTAGCGCATAGATTTTTTTGCATACGTATGCAATGTAACGGAAAAAACGGGCGTGGCTATCCGTAGTTTCCCGTAATTGGCGGGGCCAGACTAGCCGCGTCGGGCAAACTGGCTGCGCACCCGGGCCAGCACGTCGACCTCGAGCTGCAGCAGCACGTTGATCAGGTCGATCGGCACCCAGTTTTCCCGGATGAGGCCCTGCTCGGCGCTGTAAAAATCCATCACCCGCATGGTGATGGCGCGCCCGGTGGGCGGCAGGCCCAGCCAACCACCGCCCTGGTGCATCATGTGCCGGCTCGGCCAGCCGCCGGTGGCCGAGAAACGACCGTCGCCAATGCGCACGTAGTGGCTGCCCCCGTGCTGGCCCATACCTGCGGGCTGGGGCAGTTTGGGGTCGCGCGGAAAGGCGGTGCGAAAAGGCAGCTGGTGCACATCGACAAAGCCATCGAGCCCGCGCGAGGTGCCAATGCCGCTGGGGCCAAACCACATCATGTGCGGGTGCCAAAAATCACGCTGCGGCATCGCCAGCAGGCCTTCGCGCCCCAGTTTGAGCGTGTCGTCATACGTGCCCAGCGAGCCCTGCATGGCCAGCGTCAACGCCAAGCTGGCTGCAGATTGCGCCGGGTCCTGGGCGGTCAGCACCAGGCCGTCACCCGCCTGGGGGCCAGGCCACATGCCCTCACATCCCGGGCTGGGCGGCAGGGGCCAGAAACCCATCTGGCGAATCGCGTCGAGCACATCGAGCAGCACCGTGCTTTGCACAATGCGGCCGTCGACCATCTGGTGAAACTCGCCATAACGCAAATACAGCAACTGACCGGTGGCCGGCAAGCCCAGCCAGTCACCCTGAAAACGACCACAAAGGTGGCCGACGGCACCCACATAATCGCGCCCCTGGTACTGCCCGCCGAGCAGCAGCTTGTCGCGCCGCTCCAGATCGGGAAAGGCCTGTAGCAAGGGCTGCCAGAACGTCTGCGCCATGGCTGGCACGCCCTGCACCTCATTCCAGGGGTGCGACCCGCGCCACGTCGCGTCCGGGTGGTAGGCCTGCGCCAGCTGGCGCTCCACCGCATCCGGCTTGGCCTCGGCCAAGGCGTCCATCAGGCGGCGCACGGCCTGTTTGTTGGCGAGATTCAGCGCGTCGGTCATCATGGCTTGGGGCTCCTTGGAACGGGTGGTTCGGCCGCAGCCCATGCCGCCAACCGCAGGGCGCGACTATAGCAAGCCGTCTTGCATACGCATGCAGCAGGCCTGGCCTCAGACCGGCCAGACCACGCCGTTGTCGTTCAGAATGGCATTCAGCGGCAAATCATGGGCTTCAGGCTCAAAATCGGGCACATAGGCGTTGGCAAAGCCCAGTCCGACGGTGAACGGACGCGGCGTCAGGGTGGCCAGCATGCGGTCGTAAAAGCCGCCGCCGTAGCCCAGCCGGTAGCCGCCCGGCGCGTAGCCGACGCAGGCCACAAACAGCAGCGTGGGCACGATCACCTCGGTGTCCTTAGGCTTAGGAATGCCGAAGGCGTCCTCCTCCATCGGGCAGCCTGGGTACCAGGCATGAAAACGCATGGTCTTGTGCACCTTGTCGACCACGGGAAGACCAATACGGCGCGGCTGCGGTTGGTCGATCAGCTCGCCGTCTTCTTTCCAGCGGTGCAGCGCCGGCAGGGGGTCAAATTCACCCTTGATCGGCCAATAAGCGCCAATCACCGCGTCCGGGCGGCCGACCAGCCAGATGCGCATTGCACGCTGTAACAGGTCAGAACGCTGTAGGCGGTCTGGCAGGTTCAAACGTTGTTCTATCAAAAGCTTGCGCAGGGCTTTTTTGTCCAACGCCTTGTCTTGACCAGAGTTATTCATAATCCCACCATGCAGTTCCCCACCATTTTGACATCGATCGCACTGCTGGCCGGCTTGATGGGCTCGGCTGCCAGCACGGCTCAGGCCCCAAACAAGACACAGGTCAAGACCAGCAAGGACGATGCCATCGTCGAAATGAGCCAGGCCTTCAAGCAGGGGGATCGCAAACGATTGACGACCCTGCTGCCACAGGCGCGCGGCCACGCCTTGGAGCCTTGGGCCGCGTATTGGGAGCTGCGGGCCCGGCTGGACGTGGCGCCAGCCAGCGAGGTTCAGTCTTTTTTTGGCCGCTTTCCGGGCACCTACCAAGAAGACCGCCTGCGCAATGATTGGCTGCTGGTGCTGGGCCAGCGGCGTGACTGGACCGCCTTTGCCGCCGAGTTGCCGCATTACCGCATGAACGACGACCGCGAGGTGCGCTGCTACGCCCTTGGCCTGGACACCCTGCGCCCGGCTGACGAGGTGGCGCAGGACGTGAAGCGGCAGTGGTACAGCCAGAAGGAGGCCGACGATGGCTGCACCCAGGCTGCCGCGCAGCTGTACACCGCCAAGAAGCTGACCGACAGCGACATCTGGCGCAAGGCCCGGCTGGCGATGGAGAACAACCGACCGCGCGCGGCGCGACAGGCAGCCGACATCATCTCGGCAGACGCCAGCAAGCCGATGGACGACATCAGCAGCAGCCCGGCGCGTTTTTTGGCCAAGCGCGTCGGCACCATCGGCCGCACCGCCAAGGAGTGGGTGGTGCTGGCACTGATTCGGCTGGCCGCGACCGAGCCGGAAGCAGCGGCCAGCCTGCTCGAGAACCATTGGAGCGTGCACCTCACGCCTGAGCAGCGCTCCTGGGTCTGGGGCGCGATCGGCAAGCAGTCAGCGCAAAAACTGTCCGACCTGGCCAGCGAGCACTTTGCCAAGGCCCGGGACAGCGACCTCAATGACGAGCACCTGGGCTGGAAAGTGCGGGCCGCCATGCGCTTTGCCCGCTGGAAAGACGTGCTCGCCGCCACCCTGGCCATGAGCCCCGAAGCGCGCCAGGAGTCGACCTGGGTTTATTGGCGAGCCCGCGCCATGCTGCAGCTGGCCAAAACTGAGGCCGACCGCGCTGAGGCGACACGTCTGTTTGAAGGCATTGCAGGCGTGCGCGGTTTCTATGAGCAGCTCGCGCTTGACGAGTTGGGCCAACGCGTCAGCACACCTCTGCGCCCCGATGCCCTGACCGAGCAGGAAAAAGACATGGCGCGCCAGAACGCCGGCCTGCAACGCGGCCTCTACGCCATCCAGATCGGCCTGCGCAGCGACGGCGTGCGCGAGTGGAACTACAGCACCAACCTGCACCAGCGTGGCGGCATGAGCGACCGCGAGCTGCTGGCCGCTGCCGACCTGGCCTGCGGGCGTGAGGTTTGGGACCGCTGCATCAACACCAGCGAGCGGACCAAGTCGGTGCTGGATTTTGAGCAACGCTTTCCGATGCCGTTCAAGGACAGCGTGCTGGGCCGCGCCAAACAGATCGGGCTGGACCCGGCCTATGTTTATGGCCTGATCCGGCAGGAAAGCCGCTTCATCATGGACGCCCAGTCCCATGTAGGCGCGGCTGGCCTGATGCAAGTGATGCCGCCGACCGCACGCTGGACCGCAAAAAAAATCGGCCTGACCGACTTCAAGCCGCACCAGATCACCGAGCGCGACACCAACATCGCCATCGGCACCGGCTACCTGAAACTGGTGCTGGACGACTTTGCCGGCTCCATGCCTATGGCCGCGGCCGCCTACAACGCGGGCCCGAGCCGGCCGCGCAGCTGGCGGGGCACCACTGGCGGCCCCACGTTGGAGGCTGCCATCTGGGCCGAGAACGTGCCCTTTGCCGAAACGCGGGACTATGTCAAAAAAGTGCTGTCCAACACCACCAACTACGCGGCGCTGATCACCGGCCAACCCCAGTCGCTCAAAAGCCGGCTCGGCCTGGTCGGCCCGCGCGGCGCCGGTGCCACCGAGGTCGCTGCCGATCTACCCTGAAACCCACAACCCGGCCCCCGCCCCGGCCACTGGAATCGCCATGCTCAAACTTTATATCGGCAACAAAAATTACTCCTCTTGGTCGATGCGGCCTTGGGTGCTGCTCAAGCAGGCTGGCATCCCGTTTGAGGAGGTGATGGTCCGCTTTGACTCGTTTGCGCCAGGCTCCACCTTTCGCCACACCATGGACCCGATCAGCCCGACCGGCAAGGTGCCGCTGCTGCAAGACGGCGCGCTGACCGTCTGGGACACGCTGGCGATTGCCGAATACCTGGCTGAGCAATACCCTGAGCACCAGCTTTGGCCCAAAGATGTGGCGGCGCGGGCCCGGGCGCGCAGCATCTGCGCCGAAATGCACAGCGGCTTTGGCAACCTGCGCAGCCAGTGCCCAATGAACATCGAAGCCTCCCTGCCCGGCACCGGCGCCCTGATCTGGCGCGACAAACCCGGCGTGCGCAGCGATGTGGCGCGGCTGGTGGCGATGTGGCAGGAACTGCTGCGCGAGCATGGCGGCCCGATGCTGTTTGGCGACTTCTCTATTGCCGACGCCTACTACGCACCCATCTGCATGCGCCTGAAAACCTATGCGCTGCCGGTGCCCACGCAGATCGCCGCCTACGTGGCCAGGGTCTGCGCCCTGCCCGGGGTGCAAGCCTGGATCAGCGACGCACTGGCTGAGAACGACTTTCTGGATTTCGAAGAACCGCACCGGCTGCGGCGCGAATAAGGCCCACACACCAAGCCGTCAAGACCCAAGTTGGGGCAGGCGCTCGTTCAGGGCCCATTCCACCGCGTCTGCCTGCAGCGCATCACGTCGGCGCTTGAGCGGATCACGGTCGGGCTCCTTGGACATCCAGCGCTTGAAGGTGACGAAGACTGATGGATGAACAGTAGTTAGCCTGGCCATAGCCCCGTTCTCTGCCACCACCATCTCAGTGAATTCGGGCGCGTTCATCAGTTCATCGGCACGCTTGGCCTGCACCACCCAAAAGTCGTCTTCCGCGTCACTCAGGCGAATCGGGTGCGGGTCCTCGGGGGTGGCAACTCGGCGGATGATGTCGACCTCAAAGCCGTCCTGGTTGATGGCTGTGTACTTTTGGTCCTCAATGATCTGAAACGACTTGTCCACTTTTTGCAAGGCCGCCAGCATAGAGGGCGAGTCTTGCCGCAGCCTCTCAGAAAACATGACTCGCTTGCGGGTGTCCCACAGCAGGTCAATATCACGGGTGGCTGTGATCGCCGAGGCAAAACGCACGCCGGCCGCCGCCTCATAGGCGTAAAGTGCGTGCGTCCCAACGACCCTGAAATAGTCTGACAGCCCCGCATCGGCAAGCCGACCCAGAATCGCTACGGCGATATTGGGCATGGTCCCGACTCTGAGTGCCCGATTCATGCGCTCATGCTTGATCATCACGGCCTTCAGACTGCTGAGCCGATCCTGCAGCGACTGTTTTTTTTCTATGAAGTTTTGGTAGACGACCTCGGTGTCTGCCGATCGCCGGCCCAAACTCCTCTGCCCACCAGATGGGCTGGTGCGAATCAGGTACGCCTTCCCATCAACCGTCTTCCAGACCATCCCACCGCGGACTTGCAGTGCATTTTTTTTGCTGCGTTCGAACTCCAGAAAGGCTGACCGTGCATCGATGTACTGCCGAGCGGCATCAGGATCGAGCGTCA
>CAJAXU010000460.1 GCA_903948045.1 uncultured beta proteobacterium
CCACTGCGTCATGGCGGCAGACAGCGGCATCGGTGTGCACCATGCCGGCCACAATCGGCAGCCGAGCATCCGGCCCCCCACCTGTCAGCGGCGGGATACGGCGCCGCAACTCGTCAACCGAGATGGGCTCATAGGTCGACCCGTGGTTGTGCATGTTGAACATGCGACGACGGATCTCACGCAGCTTGGGGTAGGTCTGCACCACGTCAATCATGCTGCGTTTAGAGTACATCAGATTGAAGTTCAGCTCCCGCGTCAATTGCTCATACAGTGCCACCGATTTCACATAGAACGGAATGCTCTCGTCGCGCAGGTAGTTGGAGCGGATGGTGACCGTGTTGCGGGCAATGTTGCCGCCGCCCAGCCAGCCCTTTTCCAGCACCGCCACATCGGTGATGCCATGCTCTCGGGCCAGGTAATGCGCCGTGGCCAGCCCATGCCCGCCGGCACCGATGATCAAGACTTCATAGTCTTTGCGAAGCGGTGGTTGGCGCCAGGCGCGCTGCCAGTTCTGGTGGTGGGACAGCGCGTGCCGGGCCAGCGAGAGCAGGGAGTAGCGTTGCATGGGGCCTTGTTCAGCGATAGCGGTAGCGCTTCTCCAGCCACAACACGCCCAGCGACAGGGTGATGGTGATCAGCAGGTACATGCCTGCCACCGTCAACCAGATCTCGAAGGCCATGAAAGTGTCCGAAATCACGGTGCGCGCCTGCGTGGTGAGGTCAAAGACGGCAATCACACTGACGATGGCCGAGTGCTTGACGAGGTTGACCACAATCCCGCCCAGCGGTGGCAGCATCAGCGGAACAGCCTGGGGAAGAATGATGTCGCGGTACAGGTCAAACGGCCCAAAACCCAGGCTTAGGCCTGCTTCTCGCTGGCCCTTCTTAACCGCCACAATGGCGCCCCGAATGATCTCCGCGACAAAGGAGCCCTCGTAAAACGCCAGACACAGGACGCCAGCCCATAGCCGCGGTATTCCCAGCGTTGCAGCAATGATGAAGTAAAAAATCAGGACCTGCACCAGCAGGGGTGTGTTGCGAACCACCTCAATGTAAGTCCAGGCGATGGCACGCCCCACCACAGAGCGCGAGAGCCGCAGCAGGGCCGCCAGCAGGCCCACCAGCATGCCGATCAGGCCGGCCTTCCAGGCGATGTCCAGGGTCACAAACATGCCCTTCATCAGGGGCCCCCAGATCAGCTCACCGTCGATCACCCGGTAAATGTACTTGGGCACCTTCTCCCATTTCCATTGGTAGCCCATGCCTTGGGCACCATTGACCACCAGCCAGAGCAGTGCGCCAAACAGCACTAGGAACTGGGCAAGCTCGAACAACGGCGACCGGTACCATTTCACGGGTCGTTTAGTGGGGTGGCTAGGGTGTTTCATGCTCAGTTCAAATTGTGGGGCGGCAGACCAAGGTTGTCGAGCGCCGGGCCATCGGCCATTAATGAAGCGGCTGTGCGAAGATAAGCGGGACTGATAAGGACAGGATGAAGACGATGACCCAGACCGACGACGACACTGCCATGGCTGCGCGACAGATTGTGAGCACTCTGGTGCCGCGTGAGGCCATGAAACCGCTGATGATGAAGTCCAACGGCCCCGCTGCTGTGCATTTGTTGGCCCACCTGCTGCTGATTGGCGGCTTGGCCTACCTGGTTGGCTCTGCCCAGGGCCATTGGCTGGTATGGCCCGCCATGTTCGCTTTGGGGGTCGTCCTGACTCATTTGTTTGCTCCTCAGCATGAGTGCGCTCATTTCTCTGCTTTCAAGACGCGTCGGGTCAACGAGGTCGTCGCCAGCATCTGCGGCGCCGTCATCATGGTGCCTGAAATTCATTTTCGGTATGAACACACCAAGCACCACAGCTACACGAATCTTGTGGGTCAGGACTCACAGTACATACCTTTGCCCAAGTCGCTGTTCCATTATGGCTGGTACCTGAGCGGCCTGCCCTACTGGTGGGGCAGCTTGAGCGGCATCGCCAAGCGGTCCCTGGGTCGACTCTCTGAAGAAGAGCTGGGTTTTATACCGGTCGGTGAACGTGGCACCGTGATCTGGGAGGCGCGGGCCCATGCCGCACTTTACGTGTCGCTCGCACTGGCAATGGTTTGGGGCTGGTCGGCGCCTGTGTGGTATTGGCTGCTGCCAATGCTGTTGGGCCAACCGGTTATGCGCTTTATCCGCATGACGGAGCATGTCGGGCGACCCACCTTGCTCAACCTCTTGCAGAACACCCGCAGCACGCAGGTGGCCTGGGGCTGGCGGTTCATCGCCTGGAACATGAACTACCACTGCGAACACCATCTTGCCCCAACCATGCCGTACCATGCCTTGCCCAAGTTGAACCGGCTGGTGCGAGACCACATCCCGGTGGGCCGTGGCTACCCAGCGGCGCATCGCGAGATCTGGCGCCATGTCAGTCGCCCTGGATAAAGGCACGCAACACCGCCGCGGTTCTGCGCATTTCGTCTTCCAGCCCGATGGTGATCCTGAGCATGTTTCGGTAGTCGTCTGAGTTGAACATGCGCCCTGCAATGCCGTTTTTGTAGAGCGCGTCGAAGGCTTGTTTGGCCGTCTTGGTTTGCCCGTCAAAGTTCAGCAGCAGAAAATTGGTGTTGCTCTCAAGGTAACGGATCCCCATAGCCTGCAACTCATGGCTGAAGGCCAGCATCTGCGCGCGGTTGTAGGCCTTGACGTGTGCCGTGTAGGCCAGATCGCTCACAGCGGCGACGCCTGCTGCGACGGCGGGCGCGCTGATTGGAAACGTCAGCCCCAGCCTTTGCAGCACATCGACCACGCTGGCGGGCCCGTACAACCAGCCCAGGCGCATGCCGGCCATGCCGTAGACCTTAGAGAAGGTGCGGGTCATCACCACGTTGTGCGACTGGTCGATCAATGCGGTGGGCAGCTCGTAATCTGGGGCATGCACATATTCGGTGTAGGCGGAGTCCAGCACCAGCAGCACCTGCTCTGGCAAGCCGCTGTGCAGGCGTCGAATTTCTTCACCGCTCAGGCAGGTTCCGGTCGGGTTGTCTGGGTTGGCCAGCAAGACCATGCGGGTTTTGGGCGTCACACAGGACAGGATCCCATCCACTGACGCCCTGAAGTCAATGTCAGGCGCCGCCAAAGGAATGGCACCCATGGCATGGGCATAGTTGGGAAATTTCAGGTAGCCGTGAACGCTGTGAATCACCTCGTCGCCAGTATTCAAGTAGGCACGCGCTAGGCGGCCGAGCAGTTCGTCTGAGCCATGGCCACAGACAATGCGGGATGGGTCGAGTGCCAAAGCCGCGCCGATGGCAGCGGCCAGTTCGCCAGGCCCGTCATCCGGGTAGCGCTCTACCGTCTTGAGGGCCTGTTGCGCTGCCGCAGCGGCCCTGGGGCTGGGCCCGAGCGCACTTTCGTTGGACGACAAATTCACCAGCGCCTGGGTCTCGTTGTGCAGTGGCGCCGCCAGCATGTGTGGCTTGATGTTCAGAATGCCAGTGCGGGGAATTAGCGTTGCCATGACGGCCCTTTCAATCGTGAATGAGTTTGGCTTCGACCCAACGGGCCATCGCCAGCAGTTTGTCGTCCTCGCGGAAGTCGCCGATCAATTGCACCCCAATCGGCAGACCCAGTTGGCCGGAATAGCCTGGCAAAGTGACCGACGGCACGCCCAACAGCGTCCACATACGGCTGAACAGTGGGTCACCCGTGGCGTGCAGGCCTCGGGGTGCTGTGCCCACGGCACTGGGCGTCAGCAAGATGTCCCAATCGGTTTTCCAGGTTTGGAACTCATGCCTGGCAGTCGCTGCCAATTGCTGCGCTGCGAGGTACCGAGCCCGGCTGATTTGTAGGCCATCTTCCAGCAGACTCAGCAATTGAGGACTGAGCTTGTCCGGGAATCGGTCATGCTCGAAGCTCAGACTCTGGGCCGCTTCATAGGCCATGATCAATTTGTGGGTATCGGCCAATTGGCCGAAATGGCTGGGCAGCGTCGCCTGCGACACCTTGGCGCCCTTGCGTGCGAGTTGCTGCGCTGCGGCTTCTATGACCGCTTGGCAATCCGGATCGGCCTGCTGCCACCAGGGTGTATGACACACCCCGATGCGTGGCGCACCTTCCCATTCCTTGGTATCGGCTTCTTTGACTTGGATGCTCAGCATGGCCCATCGAAGCCACTGGGCATCGATCACATGGCGGGTGATCACGCCCAGCGTATCGAACGACGCCGCAAATGACTTGATGCCCGCCAGACTGAATTCGCCCAGGCTGCCCTTGTAAGCCACCACCCCGCAGAAAGAGGCTGGACGGATCAGCGATGCTGCAGTTTGGGTGCCGAAGGCGGCAGGCACCAGGGCGTCGGCCACTGCCGCCGCAGACCCGCTGGACGAACCCCCTGGCGTATGGGCCAGATTGCGCGGGTTGGCAGTTGGGCCGGGTGCGAAGTAAGCAAATTCGGTGGTGATGGTTTTGCCCATTACCACGGCGCCGTTGCGACGCGCCATGGCCACGCAGGCCGCGTCATTGGACGGGCGACGTCCCCGGTAGATGGGCGAGCCGCATTCGGTGGGCATGTCGGCCGTGTCGATGATATCCTTCACCGCGAGGGGAATGCCGTGCAGTGCACCGCGCACGGCTTGCTGATCTGCTTGCCGCGCGGCGGCCAGCGCAGCAACAGGATCAAGCCAGCTCCAGGCGTGAAGCTCAGGTTCACGCTGGGCAATTCGGTCAAGGCAGGCCTGGACCAAGTCTGTGGACGAAATTTTGCCCGTCCGAATGGCCTGCGCGGCCTCAAACAGTCCGAGCTGGTTCAAATCATGGTGCATGGGTCAGACTCGCTTCGGCGTTGCTGAAAAGCTCAAGCGGCACCCGGAAGTAGCCCGCATCGAGTCGACCACGCTGACCGGCCTTGTCCAAAACACCGAGGCTAATCAGGGGTTGCCGCGCGCTGCTCAAGACCCGGCTGGTGTTCACAGTGAGACGGGGCCGGGTCAAGGCAAGGCCCGGGTGCGCATGGCCCAGCAGGGCATTGGGTGTGTCGGCCTCGAGCGGCCAGGCTGCCAGGAACGCGGCCGGGCCGCGCGGGACAGCCAGAGTGGTCATGGCGCCAAAACCCAGCAAGTCGACCAGCGCACGGTCACCGATGGCGCCCAGACTGGACGCCGCCAGTGCGGGGGGGGCTTGCGCAATGGCTGGCGCCGCCGCCGGGCCAGTGAACCAGCGGCCCGGCAGACCGGCCACCTGAATGCCAAAGGCGTCGCCGTTGCCGCCAGCAGCGGTCACGACACCAGAGCCTTGGGTGCCTGCAGCCGCCGACAGCATGCAGCGGCAGGCGGCCATCCACAGGTTAAGAAAGTAGCCTGGGCTTTGTTCCAGGTAGCTGAGGCAGGTGCTGGCCTGGGCCGTTGAGAGCCGAGGCTTTAGGCAGGCGGCAAGCGCGCGGGTCATGGCAATGGTTTTGCCATGACCGTCGTCACCGTCTGCCAGACCTTGATCGGCCAAAGGGATAAGGTCAATCGGCTCCGTCAGGGCGGCAGAGAATGCCGGCGCAAAGACGTGGTCGAGCCAGCGCAGGTGGTCGACAACTTCGGGCTTGAACACGCCGACCCGCATCGGGTGCAGCATGCCGCCATTGAACGGGCTGCAGCACCAGCGCCCTGGGGCATGTGCGTCACGCACCACCTGAACCCACATCGACGGCGAGAGCACGTCTGCCAGTGGCAGCACGCAGTTGCGGTCCTGCGCAGGCCGCAGGGAGATGGCTCCGCTGCCCACCATCTCACGGGCTTGTTCAGGCGTTTGCGCCCAGTTTTCCAGCAGGGCAGCAGCCACTGCTGCGTTGAGGATGGGTGTGCAAGGCCGACGGGGATCGGCCAAGGGGGGGCCTGCATGCAGCAGTTCGCGGTCGCCCAGCGCCAGCAGATCGCGAGCCAGCGCCACGCTGCTCAGCTGCGGGCGCACGGCCCTGATGGCTTGTTCTGCCAGCGTGTCGGCGGCTTGCTGCTGCGGTGTGGCGCTATGTGTCATGTGGGGGGCAGGATCCAGCTTTCGCAGAAGGCCAGAAATGCCGTGCTCAATCGGCCGCCCAGAAAATCACGGACGATAACCTGGCCCGGCAAGGCCTGGCCATTGAGTGTGATGGCGCCTTTTTGTGCCTCTACAAAGACGCTGTACATCTGGTGCGCGCCAGTGGACGACATAGCAGGTGGGACGTCAACCGCGAATGGCGTTCCCAAACCTTCCCAGCGAAGCGTCAGCGACGCGCCGGACCCCGCGAGTTGTTCTTCATGGAAGCTGGTGCCTTCGGCCCGGCTCACCAGGTGGTCAGCATGGAGGTAAGTCATGGACTGCAGCCCACTGGCGCCACGGAAGGATGCGAAGCGGGATACAAACTCATCCACCAGCCAACGCATCAGCGGCTCATTGTTAGACAGACAGAGGTTCCTGGCCTCTGGCCATCCCGCGGCCTTGAACGGGTCCCCGAGGACCAGTGCGCCGGTGCCCGGCCCATGCGGTGAGGTGACGACCCGGAAAAAAACAGACAGGGTTTGCCAAGCGCCGCTGGCGTCTTTCAGGTAATTGCCGGGGTTGTCGCCCGACCAGACCACGGTGCCGGGATTGACTGGGGAGGTCATGGTTGTCCTAGGTAGGTTAATGGTTGCAGAGGAATGTTGACCACAGGTGGCGGATCAAGACGATGGAAAAGGGTCTGGCATGTCGCCCAAGCCGATCCAGACGCTTTTGTGCTGCAGGAATTCACGCATGGCCTCAATGCCGTTTTCCCGACCCCAGCCACTTTGCTTGTAGCCGCCGCAGGGCGACTGCGGCGCTACGCCGCGGTAGGTGTTGACGTAAACGGTACCCGCCTGGATTTTTTTTGAAAGCCGGAAAGCGCGGCTGATGTCGCGCGTCCATACCCCGGCGGCAAGCCCGAGGTCGCTGTCGTTGGCGAGTTCAATCGCATGCTGTTCGTCTTTGAACCGCATGACCGCAAGCACCGGGCCAAAGACCTCTTGCTGAGCGATACGCATCGCCGGGGTGACATCGACGAGCACCGTAGGCGCAAAGTACCAACCGCCGCCGGCAACCTGGACCGGCCGGCCGCCGGCCACGCAGCGGGCGCCTTCGCCCAAAGCAAATTCGACGTCACGCTGGATGCGTTGAAAATGCGGCTCATTGGCAATCGGGCCGATCTGGGTCGAGGCCAGACGAGGGTCGCCGAAAGTCAGGTTGGCAATGG
>CAJAXU010000461.1 GCA_903948045.1 uncultured beta proteobacterium
CCATCGATCACGTGCATGGGCAGGATTTCTTCGGACCAGCCATGGTCATCGCCGGGCTGGCCCCGGAAATGCAGTTTGCCAATGGACGTGGCCCGGTGGCCGGCCTGGCGCAGCGCATGGTGCCAACTCGGAATGCTGCCGTCGTAGGCGTCGGCGTTGTCCCAAAAACCGACCTCATGCACATAGCGGCCGGTGGCAAAGGCGGCGCGGGCCGGCACGCAAATGGGGCTGCAGGTGTAGGCCTCGCTGAAGCGGGTGCCCCGGCTGGCCAGGCAGTCTAGGTTCGGCGTCTGGATGAACGGATGGCCGGCACAGCCCAAGAACTTGGGGTTGTGCTCGTCAGACATCAGCACCAGGACATTGAGCGGTTTTTTCACACGAAACAGAGCAGTTGAACAGAGCCTGAATTATTCGACGTGCGACCTGCGAAGACAATACGGAATAAGCACAATACAGCTATTCCAAAGTGGAATTAAAAGCCATAAATGTCACTGGACCAGCTCAAACTATTCTTGGCCGTGGCGAACACCGGCAGCTTCTCCCGGGCGGCGCAGGTCTCGGCTGTCACGCAATCGGCGATCAGCAAACGCATTTTTCAGCTGGAGTTGCAGTTGGGGCATCGCCTGTTTGACCGGCACGGGCGCGGCGCAACCCTGACCGACGCCGGCCGGGTGCTGGTGCGCCATGCCGAGTCGCTGCTGCGTGACGCCGATCAGCTCGCGCAGGTGATCGGTGGCGAACTGGCTCAACCCCAAGGGGTGGTGCGCCTGGCCGTCCAAGCGTCGATCTCCTGGCCGCTGCTGCAGCACCTGTACAGCGCCTTGCAGGCCGATTACCCGCTGATTCGCTTGCAGGTGGTAGAAGCCCCCACACGCCAGGTGGTCGACTTGATTCAGGAGGGTCGGGTGGACTTGGGCGTGTTGTCGGACTGGGGCCAGGATGTGCTGCCGCAGACCGAAGTCCTGTTTGCCTCACCCCTGCTGCTGGTCGGGCCGGCCGGGGACCCCGTGACTGCGGCGCCCAGTGTGCGCTTTGGTCAGCTGGTGCCGCTGCCTTTGATCGTGTCCCCCATGCCGAACGGCGCACGGGTCTGGCTCGAGGCGGCCGCCAAGGAGGGGGGCTGGGCCCTCAACATCGCCATGGAAGTTCACTCGGTGCACCTGATCAAAAAAATGGTGTGCGCCGGCTGGGGTTACACCGTGGCGCTCAGCGAATCCGTGCAAGACGACCTGGCCCAGGGCGTCTTGAGCGCCTGTCCCATCGTGGCGCCGGCCATGTCACAAAACTTCTACCTGTCGGTCAGCACCCAGCGCAAAGGCGCCGGCGCCGTGGGTGTTATCGCCGAGTTGATACGCCGCTGGCGACGTTGAGGCCTCAAACCAGACTGTCGCCCTGCCCGCCAAACCACTGCCGCAGCACCGGGTGCGCCAGGGCCTCCCGGTTCACCACATGGGTCGGCACGGTGTGGCCGCAGACGTCGGCCACGGCGCCCAGGCCGCTGCGGGCAATGGCGCCAAAGCACTCGTCAGTCCAGCACAGCGAATGCGGCGTCACGATCACGTTGTCCATCGCCAGCAGCGGGTTGTCGGATGCCACCGGCTCCTGCTCGAAGACATCGAGCGCGGCCCCGGCAATGCCCTGCGCCTGCAGGCAGGCAATCAATGCGGTCTCGTCGACGATTGGGCCGCGCGCCACGTTGATCAGGTAGGCGCTGGGTTTCATTAAGGCCAGCCGCGGCGCGTTGATCAGGTGGTGGGTGGCGGGGTTGAGCAGGCAGGCCAGCACCACGAAGTCGGCCTCGCGCAGCAGGGTGTCCAGCGGCACCAGGGTGCCGCCGCGCGCTGCCACCACCTGCGCGTCGGCATAGGGGTCGGCGGCCAGCACGCGCAAATCGAAAGCGCGCGCCAGCCCCATGGTCTCCAGGCCGATGCCACCGGCGCCCACCAGGCCCAGCGTCTTGCCAGTCAGCCCTTGGCCCATGTGTTCGACACGCTGGTTCCAGCGGCCGCTGCGGGTCAGCTTGTCTTTGATCAGCAGCTTTTGCGCCAGCGCCAGCACCAAGGTCAGCGCCATGGTGGCCACCGGGCGGCGCACCGCATCGGGCGTGTTAGTCAGCAGCACGCCGCGCGCGCTCAGGGTGGCCACGTCGACCGAGTCGTAGCCCACGCCATGACGCGCGATCAGCTTGACGCGCGGCGGCTCGGCGCCAAAACTGTCAGCACCGACCCTGGGCGAGTTGACGTACAGCGCGTCAAAGCGGGCGGTCAGCGCGGGCGTGATGCTGCTGACCGGCTCGGCGATGTACTCCCAGCTCAGGCCCGGGGTCTGGTCGAGCCGGGCCAGCGCCTCGGCGCCAAAGGTCGGCTCACCGGCGGCATTGCGCAGGTCACGGGTCAGGCCGACGCGAAAGGGGGTGGTCATGGACAGGTGCTCCGGGTCAACAGGTTTCAGCCCAAGGCGCGCACGGCGCCGATGCCGGCTGCCAGCCCGCGCTGGAACAGCTGCACGTCCAGGCCGCAGGCAAACATGCGAAAGCCCAGGCCGTGGTAGCGCCGCGCCCAGGCGTCGTCGCCCGACATCACCGCCGCCGTCTTGCCGTGGCGCCGGGCCGCAGCCACGATCCGGTCCACCGCCGCCAGGTAGTCCGGGTGCTCAAACTCGCCGGCGATGCCCATGAAATTGGTCAGGTCAAAGTGACCCAACCACAGCACATCGACACCGTCCACTGCGGCAATGGCGTCGACATTGGCCACACCTTCGGGGGTTTCGATCATGGCAATCACCAGGGTGCGCTCGGCGCTGGCGGCGATCTTGTCGCGCGGCGCGCCCGGCAGGTAGCCATCGTGCGCCACCCCAAAGGCGGCGCCACGCCGGCCCAGCGGCGGGTAGCGCGACCAGGACACCAGGGTGCGCGCCTGCTCGGCGTCGGCCACCATCGGCATCATGATGCCGTGGGCACCGGCGTCCAGCGCCCGCGCCACAAAATGGTAATGAAAGCCCGGCACCCGCACCAGCGGCACCACGCCGGTGCCGTTGCAGGCAGCGCACTGGGCCTTGATGGCCTCGATGTCGACGCCGCTGTGCTCGGTGTCGTACATCAGAAAGTCCGCGCCCACGGCGCGTGCCATCTGCGCCATGCCCGGTACAAAAAACTCGAACACCATGGTGCCAACCGGCACGTGGCCATTTTTGAGGCGCTGTTTCAGGGGCAGGTCGGTGCTGGCAGGGGCTGCGGTCATGGCTTGGAGGGTCGTGGCTGGGCCAGGCTGGGTTGGTGCAGGTTGGGTCGATCAGCTTAGGGGCAGGGGCTCAATCTGACCATGCGGGTTTACGCGAAGCCGGGTCGATCCATCCAGCGGGCCCACCGAGAATTGCTATTTAATTTATAGCTAACTATTGTTTTATTACAAGGGCTGGGGCATGATTTGACCTAAAATTCCTGGCATCGCCCAGCCTCTGCGTTTACCCTGCTCACCCCATGCCCCACCCCACTACCCCCGAGCTCCAGGTCTACTTCCAACAGCAGGGTGTGCAAGAGGTCGAGTGCATCTTTCCCGACGTGTCGGGTTACCCGCGCGGCAAGCTGATGCCGGCCGCCGCCTTTGCCGCAGGCCAAGCACTGCGCATCTGCCAGGCGATCCCGATGCAGGCGGTGACCGGCGACTACTCCTACGACCCAGTCTTTCCGGATGCCGACCCCGATGTGCAGCTGGTGCCGGATCTGGCAACGCTGCGCCTGAGCCCCTGGGCCAGCCAACCGCGCGCCGTGGTGATCCACGACTGCGTTGAGTTGGACGGCACGCCCTGCCTGTTTGCCCCGCGCAGCCTGCTCAAGGCGGTGCTGGCCCGCTACGCGGCCCAGGGCCTGACCCCGGTGGTGGCGCCCGAGATCGAGTTTTACCTGACGGCCCCCAACACGGACCCGGCCCTGCCGCTACAAGCACCGCAGCCACGTACGGGCCGGCCGGAGGTGGGGCAGTCGGCCTTCAGCCTGAACCTGCGCAACGCCTTCGCACCCTTCTGGGATGAATTTGCCGCCGCGCTGGCAACGTTGGGCATCCGGGCCGACACCTGGCTCCATGAAGTGGGCCCCAGCCAGTTTGAGATCAACCTGCTGCACGGCGACGCGGTCTCGGTGGCCGACCAGGCCTTTTTGTTCAAGTATGCGGCCAAGGAAATCGCCCTTAAGCACGGTCTGAACGCGGTCTTCATGGCCAAGCCCATCGCTGGCGCGGCCGGCAGTTCGATGCACCTGCACCAAAGCCTGCTCGACGCCAGCGGCCGCAACGTTTTCAGCCAAGACGACGGCAGCGAGGCGCCCGCGCTGCGCCAGTTCATGGCCGGTCTGCAAACCTATGGGCCCGACCTGCTGTTGCTGTGGGCGCCCTTTGTCAACTCGTTCCGCCGCTATGTCAGCGGCAGCCAGGCGCCCGTCAACCTGCAGTGGGGCTACGACAACCGCACCGCCGGCCTGCGCGTGCCCGACAGCCCGCCAGCAGCACGCCGGGTGGAGAACCGCATCGCCGGGGCTGACGCCAACCCCTACCTGGCCATCGCCGCCTCGCTGGCCGCTGGCTTGGCCGGGATGGACGCGCACCTACAGGCCACCGAGCCCCTGGTCGGCAACGGCTACGACCAGGCACGGGGCCTGCCGCGCGATTTTTCCCAGGCTTTGGCGCAAATGGCCGGCAGCCCAGTGGCGCGCCAGTTGCTGGGCGACACCTTCGTCACCGGCTTTTGCGCCGTCAAGGCGCTGGAGCACGACAGTTACCTGGCCGAGATCAGCGCCTGGGAACGGCG
>CAJAXU010000462.1 GCA_903948045.1 uncultured beta proteobacterium
AGGGAATTCGATGCGGTGAGCGTCTGGCCCTGGGTGGCTGTGCCGCTTAGCGTGACCGTGCCAGTGGGCAAGTCGTTGACGTTGGCCACCGCTGCCGTGGCGCTGCTAGTAATGCTTTCAGCCGCGCCAAAGAGGTCGATGTAGTTGGCCTTGACTCTGATGGCCTTGCCAACCTCAGCTTGACCCAGCAACAGGGTGCTGCCGGTAGCGTTGCCAATTGCCACGCCATCGGCGAGCCATAGGTAGTTGACGGCACCGGTGCCAGAGGTGGGGATGCCGTCCACGTCAGCCAACGTATTGGCGGCTGTCAGCGTCTGGCCCTGGGTGGCGGTGCCGCTAAGGGTGACGGTGCCGGTGGGGGCATCGTTGACGTTGGCCACCGCCGCTGTGGCGCTGCTGGTCATACTCTCGGCCCCGCCAAAGAGGTCGGTGTAGCTGGCCTGAACGCTGATGGCCTTGCCGACTTGACCCTGACCCAGCATAAGGGTGCTACTGGTGGCGTTGCCAATTGCTACGCTGTCGGCCAGCCATTGGTAAGCGATGGCGCCGTTGCCTGTGCTGGGGATGCCGTCCACATCAGCCAGGGTGTTAGCCGCTGTCAATATCTGACCCTGGGTGGCGGCGCCGGTGATGGTTACGGTGCCGCTGGGTGCGTCATTGACGTTGACAACCGCTGTGGTGGCGTTGCTGGTCTTGTTCTCGGCGGCACCACCCAGGTCGGTGTAGCTGGCGGTCACGCTGATGGCCTTGCCAACCTGAGCTTGAGTCAGAACCAGAGTGCTGCTGGTCGCGCTGCTAATTGCCACGCCGTCGGCGAGCCACTGGTAAGCGATGGCACCAGCGCCGGTGGTAGGTATGCTGTCCAAGTCGGCCAGAGAATTCGATGCGGTGAGCGTCTGGCCCTGGGTGGCTGTGCCGCTTAGCGTGACCGTGCCAGTGGGCAAGTCGTTAACGTTGGCCACCGCTGCCGTGGCACTGCTGACCATGCTCTCGACGCTACCGAACTGGTCGGTGTAGCTGGCCTGAACGCTGATGGCCTTGCCCACCTGGGCTTGAGTCAGCACCAGGGTGCTGCTGGTGGCGCCACTGACAGCGACGCCGTCGGCTAGCCATCGGTAGCCGATGGTCCCGCTGCCAGTGCTAGGGATGCCGTCCAGGTCGGCCAGAGTATTCGAGGCGGTGAGCGTCTGGCCCTGGGTGGCGACGCCGGTGAGGGCGACTGAACCAGTGGGGGCAGAATTACTCAATGACACGAGTTGATCTAGAAACTGGGCAAATTCAATGTCAATCAAAGTCTCGCTTCCGTCAGAACTTGTCACCTTTAAATTATTCTGACTCCTGACCAAGACATAAGCAGACCTTGCGCCAGAAAATTGTGCTGTGTCAATGCCCTGTCCCCCAGACAATGTGTCGTTACCTAATCCGCCATATAGGGTGTCATTGCCAGCGCCGCCCGTGATCGTGTTATCCGACTCATTGCCAGACAGGAAGTCATTACCACTCCCACCTTTGAGACCTTCGATCATGGTTCCAAAATTAACGGTTATCTGGCCTGCGGCCGTGATCGTTTCGGCCTTGGCCCCCACGTAACCCCAGTAGCCCGGAGTCAGGTAAAGCGTGACTGGCTGCGTTTGGTCGCTGGCATCCAGCGTGTCGGTGCCGGCGCCGTCCCAAATGAAATTGGGACCAGTGGTGCCGACCACGTACGTGCTGTCATCCGCGCGGGCAGCAGTACTGGGGCCGTAAAGGTATTGCAGTGCGGCGAGATCAAGCGCGCTGCAAGCCAGGTGGTACTGGGCCTGATTCTGGGTATAGGACATGACCGTCCAGGTCGTATTGTCTTCAGTGGCTGGCAGATAGGGGCCCCCGTCTACATCGCCGCTTGCATGGCTGAAGGGGTGCTTTAAGCCTAATGCATGCCCAAGTTCATGAATCAGCGTTAGGGCTGCATACTCACCGTCCCGAGGCGTGAGATTACCGGCAGTGGCGCTGTTCAGGAACAGGTCGCTTCCAATGGCACTGTCGGACGGGTAGGTGGCATAGCCCGCACTACCGGACTGCGCATTATTGGCAAACGCGATGGTGTTTGCGCTATTGGCGTTGGTTGTCTCGACAAAATGCAGATCAACAACAGACGCCAAGTAGCCCATGGCAAGAGTGGAAAACGCTTTTTGCTCATTATTGAACGGCAGGTAGCCGGCTGCATGACTTAAGGCGGTGTCATAAGCTGGTAAAGCCGTTGGGTAGGTGTACTGGTAAGTCTTAGCGGAACCAACCAGAGGGGCTATTCGCGCGCCATAGTCTGCAACCAAGGCGTCGATCCAATATGGCAGCGCCTGCGCGCCATCGACATAACTAACTGATTCGATACTGGACGGCAACTTGACGAAGTTCACGCTGACAACAGCGGCATCTACCCCACCGCTGTCGTAAAGATAAAAATTAGGGCTGGAGATTCGGTAGGTGTCATTTCCTTCACCGCCATACAGCGTGTCGACCCCGTTACCGCCGTCAAGGCTGTCATTGCCACCAGAGCCGTTTAAGTTGTCGTTGCCTGAGCCGCCGGTGAGGGTGTCGTTTCCTTCACCACCATAAAGCGTGTCATTGCCCAAGCCTCCATCAAGATACTTGCTGCCCGTCCCGGTGTAAGCGCTAATGTCATCATCACCGTCGCCACCAATCAGAGTGTCAATGCCCGAACTTTGGTCATACAGGATGTCGTTACCCAAGCCGCCGTCAAGGCTGTCATTGCCATTTGAGCCGTTTAAGTTGTCGTTGCCTGAGCCGCCGGTGAGGGTGTCGTTTCCTTCACCACCATACAGCGTGTCGACCCCGTCACCGCCATCAAG
>CAJAXU010000463.1 GCA_903948045.1 uncultured beta proteobacterium
AGAATCGGTAAATGCCGATGGCCGAGCCGCGCCAGGACGGGTGTGCGATGTCGGCCACCGCCGCGGACAGATTGGGATACAGCAAGGCCATTCCAAATCGAATCTTGGACGTGCTGGCAGTGCGTGCTAATGCCATTCCAGCGCATACCCTGGCCATCAAGCAGCTGGTAGCCGCCCATTTTGAAGGGCGACGCCTCTTTCTGGCGTCTCCGGCTGAGTCGGGGGCGCTGATCGCAGCGCGTTTGCAGCTGCCTGCGGCCGATGTGCCCACCGCTTACCGCGGCCTGCTGCTGCCCGATCTGGCCGAAAATCGCAATATGTTGCGTTCCGGCGGCCTGCTAGAGCAGTCGGCGCAAGTTATTCAGCGTGTGTTCCTAGCCGCCGGCGTGTTGCGCCAGCCGGTGCCACTGGCCAACCTGATCGATCTGCAGTATTTACCCGCCTAAGTAAACCCGCGCTGTGTTGTCCCGACTCCCGATTCGCTATTCATTGCCGCTGGTGATCGTGGTCGTGCTGGCCTTTGCGCTGGCTTTGTCAACGTTTGACTCGGTGCGGCGTGCGCGGCATATGATTTATGTCGACGGCGTACGTGACGCCGTTGTTGCCGCCGAGCAAGCGGCACTGAGTGCCGAAAGGTACTATCCCGCCTCGCGGGCGACGGTGGCTGCCGATATTGCCATCGAGTCCGCCAACCAGCGCATCGCATTGCTGGCGCTGGTAGATACGGACGGTATGGTGCAGGAGGCCAGTCGACTCGCCCTTCGCGGCCGCCGTGCGGTGGACGTCATCCCGGGTTTTGACGCGGAGCGAATGCGCCGTGTCGCCAGTGGCAAGCAGCACGACGTCCAGGCACCACCAGACGAATCAAGGCTGTCGGTCATGACACCGTTCGATGTCCGCACCGCCGATGACAAGCTGCGCAGCTTCGAGCGCAGCGTGATCTACCTGGAATTTGATCTGAGCCATGAGCGCGCCCTGGCCGAGCACGAGCAGTTGCACCATCTTTGGCGGCAGCTGGGTCTGAGTTTGGTTTTGATGGCTTTGATAGCCTGGGTGCTGCGTCGTAACGTCACCGAGCCCTTGGCCCACCTGGAGGCTGCCAGCCTTGAATTTGCCGAAGCTGGCCGATTGACCCAACCGGCATCAGAGGAAGGGCCGCGCGAGGTGGTGCAACTGGCCCGCAGCTTCAATGAGATGACAGAGCGGATTCGGCTGGCGCGCATCGAGGTCGAAGCCAGCGCCGCTCACGTTGCCGGCATCGTCAGTGCTGCCATTGACGCCATCGTCACGATCGACCTGCAAGACCATATCCGTATGCTCAATCCGGCCGGCGAACGCATGTTTGGTGAGGGCAGTCAGAACTTGGTGGGGCGCTCGATTCTGATGCTGATGCCAGAGCGCTTCCGTGAGGCCCAGGCGGCCGACATGCGGCGTTTTTACGACAACGGCTCGACCACCAGTCAGCGTGTGATGGTGGTGTGCCAGCGTGTGGATGGGACCGAGTTTTCGGCCGAAGTGTCGATCGCGCGCATGGCGATTGCCGGAGAAGATCTGCTGACCGTTATTTTGCGCGATGTGACCGAGCGGCAAATCGCCGAGGATCGCATCCGCGCCCTCAACGATACGCTAGAGGAGAGGGTGACCCAGCGCACTGCCGCGCTGGCGGATGCCAACGCTCGGCTGCAGTCGCAAGAGGGGGAGTTGCGTGAGGCCAAGGGCTTGGCTGAGGACGCGTCGCGGCTGAAATCGGACTTTCTGGCCAACATGAGCCACGAGATCCGCACCCCGATGAACGCGATTGTCGGTATGACCCATTTGGCCCTGCGCACGCAGCTGGATGCGCGCCAGCAAGACTACCTGTCCAAAATCCAGCAGTCGTCGCATCACCTGTTGGGCATCATCAATGACATCCTTGACTTCTCCAAGATCGAGGCGGGCAAGCTGGCGCTGGAAAAAATTGACTTCCAGCTGTCGGCGGTACTCGACAATTTTGCCAATCTGATCGCGGAAAAAGCCTCGGCCAAGGGCCTGGAGCTGATCTTTGAGGTGGATGCCAATGTGCCGGATGCGATGCTGGGCGACCCGCTGCGGCTCGGACAAGTCCTGATCAATTACGGCAACAACGCGGTCAAGTTCACGCAGAGCGGCGAAGTGCAGGTGTCCGTTTCCGTGGTGATGCAGACCGATGCCGAAGTGGTGCTGCGCTTTGCCGTGCGCGACACCGGCATCGGTCTGACGCAGGCGCAAATAAGCCAGCTTTTCCGAAGTTTCCAGCAAGCCGACACGTCGACCAGCCGTCAATACGGCGGGACTGGTCTGGGCTTGGCGATTGCCCGTGAGCTCTCGTCCTTGATGGGGGGCGAAGTGGGTGTGAACAGTTGCTTGGGCGAAGGGTCAACCTTCTGGTTTACCGCCCGCTTTGGGCGCAGCCACCATGCGGTGCCCCTGCTTGAAACCAGCGACCTGGCCGACGGCCGACGGGTGTTGGTGGTGGATGACAACGCCATTGCGCGGCAGGTGTTGCAGGAGATGCTCAATCGTTTAGGCTTTTTGGCGGAGGCTGTGGACGGGGCAGTGGCGGCCATCGCTGCCGTCAGTCAGGCTGATCTTGAGGGTGCGCCCTACGCGCTGGTCCTGATGGATTGGCAGATGCCCGAGGTCGACGGCCTGGAGGCGGCCCGCCGCATCCGCAGCCTGGGGCTTCGCTTGCCACCGCAAATGCTGCTGGTCACCGCCTTTAGCGTGGACGATGCCATGGCGCAGGTGCAACGCGGCGAATTTGCCGCTGTGCTGGCCAAGCCGGTCAACCCCGTGCTGTTGCTCAGCCAAGTCAGGCAGGCGCTCAATAAGAAGTCCTTGCCAGCGAGGGTCACGAGCGCGCCGCAGTTGCTGTCCGCGCCAGGCAGCAGCTTGGCTGGTGCGGGTGATTTGTCTGAACTGCGCGGCGCGCATGTTTTGGCCGTTGACGACAACGACATCAACTTGCAGGTGGTGCAGGAGATCTTGGAAGATGTTGGGCTGCAGGTGTCAACCGCCGCTGATGGTGCGCAGGCGGTGGCCATGGTCCGCGCCCTGCGCTACGACCTGGTCCTGATGGACATGCAGATGCCGGTTATGGATGGTTTGGAGGCTACCCGTGCCATCCGCGCCTTGGCTGATCATGGCAACTTGCCGATTGTGGCCATGACGGCCAATGCCATGGCGCAGGACCGGCAACGCTGCCTTGACGCTGGCATGAATGATTTTGTGGCCAAGCCGATTGAGCCAGACCGGCTCTTTGATGTCCTTCGGCAATGGTTGCGGCCGCTCGCAGCTGCCTTGCCAGCCTCAGGTCAGGCGCCAAGCGGTGCAGAGTGGGCCGGCATCGAGGGTCTGGATGCTGTGGCCGGGTTACGCCGTGTCAGAGGCAAGGCCGAGGCCTACCGTGCCATGCTGGCTCGTTTTGTCGACGGCCAGCGTGACGCGGTGCAGCGCCTTGAACTGGCCTTGCAGTCGGGCGAAACGGCACTGGCTGAACGCATCGCGCACACGCTCAAGGGGGTGGCGGCCAACTTGGGTGCCAGCGCTGTACAGGCGCAGGCAGGGGAGTTGGAGATGGCGATCCGCGCCGCCACGCCAATGGCCCAGTTGCTACCACAGATTAAGGCGCTGGCGTTGGCGGCCGAATGCTTGTTGGCCAAGATCGCCGCGCGCTTACCGTCGCCGGTTGAACCACCTGCCGGCCCGATTCACAGTGACCCTATTGCATCGGCGGGTATTGATGACCGATTGCTCGGCTTGCTGCAAGATGGCGACCCAACGGCGCAGACATTGGTGGCCGAGAATGGTGGACTGTTGCGACAGACCCTGGGGACCAGTTGGTCGGCCTTTGAGATGGCACTGCAGCAGTTTGATTTTGAACAGGCTTTGAACATGTTTGAGCTCGCGCTGGTGCGCACCGGGCGGACTGTGCAGACGACAGAGGTATAGATGGAACCGTTTCTTGTATTTCATGAAAAGCCGATCATCCTGGTGGTGGATGACACGCCAGACAACCTGAGCCTGATGACCGATCTGCTCAAGGACGATTACCGCGTGAAAGTCGCCACCAGCGGCGAGCGGGCGCTCAAGCTGGTGCAGGCGCAGCCGCCGGCATTGATCCTGCTCGACATCATGATGCCCGGTATGGACGGTTACGAGGTCTGCCGCCGCCTCAAGCGCGACCCTGCCACCGAAGATATCCCGGTGATGTTCCTGACCGCCAAGGCCGAGATCGAGGATGAAACCCTCGGGCTGGCACTTGGGGCGGTGGACTACATTGTCAAGCCGATCAGCCCGCCGATCATGCTGGCGCGCATCAAGATGCAGCTGATGTTCAAGTCTGCGGCAGATTTTCTGCGCGGCAAGGGCGACCTGCTGGAAAACCAGGTGGCCAAGCGCACCGCCGAGATTCAGCAACTGCAGGATGCCATGGTGCTCACCATGGCATCGTTGGCCGAGACGCGCGACAACGAGACCGGCAACCACATCAAGCGAACCCAGCATTTCGTCAAGCGGCTGGCGCAGCAGTTGCGCCAGCACCCTCAGCACGCGGAGTGGCTGACCGAGCGCCATATTGACCTGTTGTTCAAGTCGGCGCCCCTGCATGACATCGGCAAGGTCGGGATCCCGGACAACATCCTGCTCAAGCCCGGCAAGCTTGATCCGGCTGAGTTCGAGATCATGAAGACCCACGCTACGATGGGACGGGATGCGATCACGCGGGCAGAGCAGGAGCTTGGCCACGAGGTACCTTTTTTGCGCATCGCCAAGGCCATCTCGCTGTCACACCATGAAAAATGGGATGGCACGGGCTATCCGCAAGGCTTGGCTGGCGAGGCCATCCCGCTACCGGCGCGCCTGATGGCGCTGGCCGACGTCTACGACGCTTTGACCACGCGTCGCGTTTATAAGCCGGCCTTCAGTCACGAGGTGTCGTGCCGCATCGTCTGCGAGGGACGGGGCACCCATTTTGACCCCGACGTGCTGGACGCCTTTGTGGCGGTGCAGGACGATTTCCGCGACATTGCAGCGCGTTTCGCCGAGCCCGAGAACGACTAGGCGAGGCCGGACGGCGCTCAGGCCAGCGCTTCCAGCAGTTCGGTCTCGATCGCAAGCTGGGTGCGGTTGTGCTGCAACTCGGCGCCCTGGATCAAAAAGGTGTCGTCCACCCGCTCGCCCAGGGTGGCAATCTTGGCCAGTTGCAAATTGATTTTGTGGCGGGCCAGCACCCGCGCCACGCTGTAGAGCAGGCCGACGCGGTCGCTGGCGGCAATATTGAGCAGCCAGCGCTGGGCTTTTTCGTCTGGTCTGAGCGTCACGCGCGG
>CAJAXU010000464.1 GCA_903948045.1 uncultured beta proteobacterium
CAAAATACCGTCCACCAGCGCAGCCTTGTCAATGGCCATAGCCACCGCTTGCCGGATTTTTTCATTGTCGAACGGGGGCTTGGTGGTGTTCAGGCGCACATAGGCCACGCGCTCGGTCGGCTCGGCCAGCACCTTGGCCTTTGGCGCGTTTTTCAGCGGAGCGACCAGGTCGGAATTGAGGGTGACGGCCAGGTCACTGGCGCCCGCCTGCAGATTGGCGACCCGCGTGGCGGCATCGGGCACGGCACGGAACACCGCGGTTGGGAACGGGCCTTTAGTGCCCCAGTACTTGTCATTGCGCACCAGCGTCACTTGAACGCCACGCTGCCAAGTCTGGAACATGTAGGGGCCGCTGCCAATAGGCTTCAGGTTGAAGGCATCCTTACCAACCGCCTCGACCACCGCCTTGGGCACGATCGAGAGTTTGACCAATTGGGCCAGCAACGCCGGGTAGGGGCCATTGGTGGTCAGCCGCACGGTATTGCCGGTGGTGACCTCGGCCTTGGTGATCTTGTCGAACTGGCCCAGCTGCGGGCTGCCGAACTTGGGGTCGGTGATGCGGCGCACGCTGAACGCCACGTCCTCGGGCGTGAGCTTCTGGCCGTCGTGGAACAGCACGTCAGTACGAATTTGGAACTCGACCACCGAATCGGACACCTGCTTCCAGGAGGTGGCGATCTGCGGCACGATCTCACCCTTGTTGTTGCGGGTGATCAGGTTATCAAACACATTGCGGTAGACCGCGTAGCTGTCCGGGTTCCACTGCACATGCGGATCGAGCGACGAGGGCTCGTTGACCAGGTCAACCACAAAACGGTCCTTGGAGGCCAGCACCGAGCCGGTTGACAGGGCGATGAGCAGGCCAACGGTACCTGCGATGATTTTTTTATGAAGGGGAAACATGTCGGTTTTTCTTTTGTTGAGAGTCGTTACACGGCTGGGTCTGGGTTCAAGCCCGAGCAGCCCTCAGTTTGAGCGAGAACTCTTGCAGTACGGCAATGCCGCTGACCTCTGCGCGGTGGCACCAAGCCTGCAAGTCGGCAGCGAGTTGCTCACGGGTGTGCGAGCGGTTCAGCCAGAGCTGGCGCAGTTCTTCGCGCATCACCACCATTTTGTCGAGCACCGGCGAGACCGATCGCGCCAGGGCCAGTTGGGCCACGGCCGATGCCGGCACCTTGTCGGCGTCGCGGTGCAGCCAACGACGTGCCGCCTGAATGACGGCGGCGTCGGCACTGCGCAGCTTCATGGCTTTAAGCTCGTCGTCAAAGGCACGGCGCATTTCTTTGGCGTAGCCGGCCATGATTTCATAGCGGTTGGAAATGAGCGCCTCCAGCGCGTTTTCATCGGCCACCGGCCGCACATCCCCTAGGGCCAATTTGGGCGGTGTCTTTTTGGGTGTCGCCAGACCGGCCATCTGCAGCAGCCGGATGTACATCCAGCCGATGTCAAACTCATAGGGCTTGACCGACAATTTGGCCGACGTGGGGTAGGTGTGGTGGTTGTTGTGCAGCTCTTCCCCGGCGATCAAAATGCCCCAGGGCGAGATGTTGGTGCTGGCGTCGGGCGCTTCAAAATTGCGATAGCCCCAGAAATGCGCAGCGCCATTGATGATGCCGGCGGCCATGATCGGGGTCCAGGCCATCTGCACCGCCCACACCGTCAGGCCGGCAGCGCCGAACAGGGCCAGATCAATCACCAACATCACCGCGACGCCCTCCCACGAGAAGCGGGTGTACACATTGCGTTCCAGCCAGTCATCAGGTGTGCCATGGCCATACCGCACCAAGGTGTCCTTGTTTTTGGATTCAGCGCGGTAAAGCTCGGCGCCTTGCAACAGCACGGTCTTGATGCCGTGCACATGCGGGCTGTGCGGGTCATCGGCCTGCTCGCACTTGGCATGGTGTTTGCGGTGAATGGCCGCCCATTCCTTGGTGACCTGGCCGGTGGTCAGCCAAAGCCAAAAACGGAAAAAATGCGCAGGAATGGGGTGCAGATCAAGCGCGCGGTGCGCCTGGTGGCGATGCAGAAACACGGTGACACTGACCATCGTGACATGGGTCACGGCCAGCGTGAACAGCACCAATTGCCACCAGTTCAGCCGCCAGAAGCCATGGGCCAGCCAATCCAGTGTGGCGTTGAGCACTGTCCAATCAGGTAACAGCATAAGCTGAGATATCTCCAGTTAGGGCAAGACGATTTGCGAATCAGACTGCCCGAGCTGGACAGAATGAATATTTTAGAGGCAATGCCTGTCTGACGTACCCGTCAAACCGAATGCACACAATTGCGCCCTGCCACCTTGCTGGTGTAGAGCGCCTGGTCGGCCCGCATGATCACTTGATCCATCGAATCGGCGGGCAGCATCTCGGTCAAGCCGAAGGAGGCCGTACAGCGCAGCTCAGCACCTTGGTGAACCACCACCAGGGCCTCGACCCCGGCGCGCATGCGTTCCGCCACCGCCCGGGCCTGGGCCAGGGTAGCGCCCGGCAAGAGCAACGCGAACTCCTCGCCACCCCAGCGTGCCAGGGTGTCGATGTCTCGCACCGCCGCCTGAAAAATGCGCCCGCACTCGACCAGCATCCGGTCGCCTGCCTGGTGGCCATGGGTGTCGTTCAGCTGTTTGAATTGGTCAAGGTCGACCATCAAAAGGCACAGCTTGCCGGTGTCTCGGCGTTGGCGGGCTGCGGCCAAGGACCAGGCCTGCTCAAAAAAATGCCGGTTGTGCAGGCCGGTCAGTGCATCGACCGTCGCCATTGTGCGCAGGCGCTGCTCTGCGTCGGCGATTTTCCGACGGTACAGGGTGGTCAGCACGGACAAAGCCACCACGAATATCGCCAGGTTGAACCAGTTCAGCAGCAACAGATAGGCTTCGGGAATCGGGGCGAGTGGCCCGAATTCACGCTGCAGCACTTCCAACGCCAGCAGCAACAGCAGCAATAAACCGGTGAACCCACGCACTTGGCGTCGCGAACCCGTCAAGGCGACAAAGGGCACAAACATCAGCAGCGCATAGTGGTAACCACTGTCCCAGCCCAAGGTCAGTGTGCCAAAAGCCACATGGGGCAAGACCTCCAGCCAAAACAGGGTCACCGCCAGGCGCAGACGCCGCATGTGCAACAAGCGCCGCACCGCGACAAAAACAAGCAGGCTACCCAGGTTCACCCAAACCAACAGAGTTGCGCCAACTGCCCAGAAAAACAGCACATACACCACGTGGATCAGTGCTGCATACAGGGCAATTCGGCCCACGAAGACCGCCAATATGCCCTTGGCCTCGGTGCTCAGTGGTCGACGGTCCATGCCCAGCGCCCCTCGGGTCAAGGATCAAATGGTGCGCCGCCAGGCGCGTAAACCGTCGGGCAGTGCATCACTGGCGTTGCCAAACAGCTGCAAAAAAACCGTCGGTCTGGTGCCGGTGCGGCCACAGGCGCAGGTAACGCTGAGCCCCCTCGCCGCCCTGGCACAAACCGGCGGCTCCCTCCACCTTCTGTGCCGCCAGCAGCTCGCCGGCCTCCAGCACGGTGAAGTCCGGGTGCGCCGCGGTGAAGGCCTCGGCAATCGCTTCGTTCTCCTGCGGCAGCAGGCTGCAGGTGGCATAGACCAGGCGTCCGCCGGGTTTGAGCAGCCGGGCCGCACTTTGCAAAATGGCAGCCTGCTTGAGCGCCATCTCTTGCACCGCTTGGGGCGACTGCCGCCATTTCAGATCAGGGTTGCGCCGCAGGGTGCCCAGGCCGGAGCAAGGGGCATCCACCAGCACGCGGTCAATCTTGCCCGACAGGCGCTTGATGCGATCGTCCCGCTCGTGGGCAATCGCCGCCGGGTGCACATTGGACAGGCCGCTGCGCGCCAGCCGGGGCTTGAGCGCATCAAGCCGATGGGCCGAGGTATCAAAGGCGTAGAGCCGCCCGGTGCTGCGCATGGCAGCGCCCAGCGCCAGTGTTTTGCCGCCGGCACCGGCACAAAAATCCACCACCATCTCGCCCCGCTTGGCATCCACCAGTTGCGCCAGCAGCTGTGAGCCTTCGTCTTGCACCTCGAACAGACCCTGCACAAAAGCGTCCAGCTTGCTCAAGGGCGGCTTGCCAGCAATGCGCAGGCCCCAGGGTGAAAACGGCGTTGGTAGGGCCTTGATCCCGGCCTGGGTCAGGGCTTTTTGTACCTCGGTGCGCTTGGCCTTGAAACCATTCACCCGCAAATCAAGCCCGGCGCCCAGATTCATGCTCTCCACCAGGGGCCAAAATTCCGCCCCCAACTGGTCTTTGAGCGGTTGCACCAGCCACTCCGGCAGGTTGTGCCGGTGGCGCTCCATCAAATCAGCGGGCTTGACCTGCTCGCACTGGTCAAGCCAGCGCTTTTCCTGATCGCTCAAGGCGCTGCGCAAAAAATCGCCCGGCCCATAAAAGCCCAAAATCGCCAGCCGGCGCTCCTTGGGACCGCTGCCCGACGGTGCAAAGTGGTCAAACAACAGCTTTTTACGCAGCACGGTGTACACCGTTTCGGCCAGCGTGGCGCGCTCACGCGGCCCCAGACCGCGGTGGTCCCGGAAAAAACGCGACACCACGGCGTCGGCCGGGTGGTCAAATCGAAGGGTCAGCGCGACAAGGTCTGAACAGGCGTCGAGCAAGGCTTTAGGATGCATAGCTTTGGATTGTCCCATGAGCGAACCTGCACCCGAACCACTGCGGCCACTGGTGGCCACCCGACCCGGCCGCTACCGGCATTACAAAGGTGGGCTGTATGAGGTCATTGACACCGTGCGCCACAGCGAAACCCTGGAGCCGATGACGCTGTACCGTGCACTTTACGGCGAGCACGGGCTGTGGGTGCGGCCGGCAGCGATGTTTGCCGAAGAGGTGGAGATCGACGGCGTGCTGCAGCCACGCTTTTGCCGGATTATTGATGAAAACAAGGCCTAAGCCTTATCCCGCATAGGGTTATAGCTATTTATTTGATAGCAAAGCAGCAATCGCACGCGGGTAGATCAGGTGTTCCTGGGTCAGGACCCGGGCCGCCAGTGTGTCGGCATCATCGCCCGGCAGCACCGGCACTACGGCCTGCGCCAGGATAGTGCCGTGGTCCAGCTCAGCCGTGACCTGGTGCACCGTGGCGCCGGCCAGCTTGCAGCCGGCATCTAGGGCGCGCTGGTGGGTGTGCAGCCCCGGAAAAGCCGGCAGCAGCGAGGGGTGGATGTTGAGCAGCCGACCGGCATAGCGCGCCACAAAGCCGGGTGTCAGGATGCGCATGAAGCCGGCCAGCACCACCAGCACCGGCTGCTCCGGCCCATCATGGCGGTCAATGGCCTGGGCCAGCGCGGCGTCAAAGGCCTCACGCGAGCTGAAGGCGCCATGGGCCAGCACGGCGGTGGCAATGCCCTGCTCCCGCGCCAGGGCCAGACCGCCCGCCTCGGCCCGGTTACTGATGACGGCCGCCACCCGGGCACCATAATGGGCCAGCCAGCCCTCGCGCTCGGCGGCGCGGACGATGGCCGCCATGTTGGAGCCGCCGCCCGAGATCAAAATCACGATGTTTCTCATACCTGCCTGAATTATGACCCTGACCCCTGCCACCACCCC
>CAJAXU010000465.1 GCA_903948045.1 uncultured beta proteobacterium
ATGCCGTGTTGGTTGACTACCTGGATTACCACTGAGGATTTGAAATGACTCGAATGCACAATCCGCCACACCCCGGCGAAGTTCTACGCGAATATTTAGGTGAAACGACCGTCACGGCCGCCGCTGCAAAGCTAGGTGTGAACCGTGTCACGCTTTACCGTATCGTGACGGGCGCATCCGGTATCTCCGCTGACATGGCCTACCGCTTGGCTTCAGCTTTCGGCACCAGCGCTGAATTGTGGGCTGGCATGCAGCTCCAGTATGACCTGTACCAGGCAGGGAAGGTAAAGCGGCCACGTATTGACAGGATGTCGGCTTCGGCGTGAGCACCAGTCATGAACCGAAGCCTGGCGCCGGCGTTGACAACGTATGACCGTAGGCGACCTTTGAACGAGCAAAAACAATGACGAATCAAACCAACAAATTTCTGGAACCCGCGCGCGAGATCGATGTGGTGCACCGCACCGGCGTGCTGGTGGTGGGCTCCGGCCCCGGCGGTCTGGCGGCGGCGCTGGCCGCAGCCCGCACCGGGGTGCCGGTGACGCTGGTGGAGCGCTTTGGCTGCTTTGGCGGCAACCTGACGGTGGTGGGCGTGGAGGGCTTTGCCTGGTACCGGCACGAGAAGACAGTGGAGGCCAATGGCATCGGCCGCGAGTTTGAGGAGCGTGCCAAGGCCATGGGAGCGGCCGTGCCCGAGAGCCAGTCGCTGTCGTACGAGATTGATTCAGAGGGCTTCAAGCTGGTGGCAGACCGGCTGGTGCAAGAGGCCGGCATCCACCCCATGCTGCACCGGCTGTTTGTCGCCCCCATCATGAACGGCGACACCATCGCCGGCATCATTGTTGAATCCAAAGCCGGGCGCGAGGCCATTTTTGCCGAGCGCGTGATCGACGCCACGGGCGACGCCGACATTGCCCACCGTGCTGGCGCGCCCACCGTCAAGACGCCGGTGGAGCACATGCAGGCGGCGTCGGTGATGTTTCACCTGGCGGGGGTGGACAAGCAGGCTTTCATGGCCGGGGTGCGTGCCGACCCGCAGACCTACCGCGACTGGGCCACCGGCGAATGGGAGATCGAGACCTCGGGCAAGGAAGACACCATGTTTTCGCCCTTTCTGGCCAAACCCTTTGCCCAGGCCATCCGCGACGGCGTGATCCCGCCGCACCTGAACACCATTGCCGGCACCTGGGGCGCGGTGCACGACACCGGCGAGCTGACCTACATGAACCTGGTGCACCTGGCCGGCTGCGACGGCACCAACCCCGACAGCCTGACCCACTTCGAGATCGAAGGGCGCCAACAGGCCATGCTGGCCATTGAGGCGCTGCGCCGCTACACGCCGGGCTGCACCAGGGTGCGGCTGCGCAACTTTGGCATGACCATCGGCATCCGCGACACGCGCAAGATCGACGCGGTCTACAACATGACCGAGCAGGACGTGCGGCACCAGGCGCGCTTTGACGACTCGGTGGGCATTTACCCCGAGTTCATCGACGGCTATGGCATTTTGATTTTGCCCACCACCGGCCGCTACATGCACGTGCCCTACCGCGCCATGCTGCCCAAGGGCGTCAAGCACCTGCTGGTGTGTGGCCGCGCCATTGGCGGAGACCGCATCTCCCACGCCGCCACGCGCAACATGGCCTGCTGCGCCGTGGCCGGCCAGGGCGCCGGCATTGCCGCCGCGCTGTCCATCAAGGCCGGCTGCGATGTGGACCAGGTGGCCATGCCCCAGCTGCAGGCCGAGCTGGCGCGCCAGGGCGTGCGCTACCTGTGAGCGGTAAGCGTTGACGAGCGGGCTGATGGGCGTATTGATGGACAGCTTTGACTACATCATCATCGGCGCCGGCACCGCCGGCTGCGTGCTGGCCGACCGGCTCAGCGCCGACGGCCGAAAACGCGTGCTGCTGCTGGAAGCCGGCGGCTCGGACCGCCGCTTTTGGATCCGCACCCCCATCGGTTACGGCAAAACCTTTTACGACGAGGCGGTGAACTGGAAATACGAGACCGAGCCCGACGCCGGCCTGGGCGGGCGGCGCAGCTACTGGCCGCGCGGCAAGGTGCTGGGCGGCTCCAGTGCCATCAACGCCATGGTCTATTGCCGTGGCTTGCCGGGTGACTTTGACGATTGGCGCGCCGCCGGCAACCCAGGTTGGGGCTGGGCCGATGTGGCGCCGGTCTACCAGCAGCTGGAGCGGCGCGTTGGCGCCGATGGCACGGTGCAGGGCGACGGCCCACTGTGGGTGTCGGAGCGCGAGCCCGAGTACCACCCGGTCAAGCGGCATTTTTTGGCGGCGGCGCGCCAGCTGGGGCTGCCGGCCACGGCAGACTTCAACGGCCCGCAGCCCGAGGGCGTGGGCGCCTACGCCATCACCACCCGGCGCGGCCTGCGCTGCTCAGCGGCCGATGCCTTTTTGCGCCCGGCGCTGGGCCGCCCTAACCTGACATTGCGCACCGGGGCGCTGGCCCAACGCATCCTGTTTGAGGGCCGGCGTGCGGTGGGCGTGGCCTACCTGCAACAGGGCCAGCTGCGCCGCGCCACGGCCACGGCCGAGGTGCTGCTGGCCGGTGGCGCGGTCAACTCGCCTCAGCTGCTGCAGCTGTCCGGCATCGGGCCGGGGCCGCTGTTGCAGGGCCTGGGGCTGGCGGTGTTGCAGCACAACCCGGCGGTGGGCGGCGGCCTGCAAGACCACCTGGGCATTAACTACCTGTACCGCGCCACCGAGCCCACCCTGAACGGCACGCTGGGCAGCTGGCGCGGCCGGCTGGCGGCAGGGCTGCGCTTTGTGCTGCAGCGCGCCGGCCCCTTGAGCCTGAGCGTCAACCAGATGGGCGGGCTGGTCCGCTCTGGCCCGGGCCTGGAGCGGCCCGACACCCAGTTGTATTTCAGCCCCTTGAGTTATTCCACCGACTACGTGGGCCGGCGGCCGCTGCTGCGGCCCGACCCCTGGCCCGGCTTCATTTTGGGCTTTAACCCCTGCCGCCCCACCAGCACCGGCCGCATCGACATCGCCTCGCCCGACCCGGCGCAGCCACCGCGCATCCAGCCCAATTACCTGGCCACAGAGGCTGACGTGGCCGGCGTGCTGGCCGGCGCCCGCCTGATCGGCCGCCTGCAGCAAACCCCGGCCCTGCGCGGCCTGACCCTGGGCCCACCGGCGGTCGACCCGGCCGCGCTGACGGACGACGCGCTGCTGGCCGACTTTCGGGCCCGCAGCGGCACCGTGTACCACCCCTGCGGCAGCTGCCGCATGGCGCCCGAGGGCCAGGGCGGCGTGGTCGATGCCGCTTTGCGCGTGCACGGCGTGCAGGGCTTGCGGGTGGTGGATGCGTCGGTGTTCCCCAACGTCACCTCGGCCAACACCCAGGCGCCGACCATGATGCTGGCTTGGAAGGCGGCGGGGTTAGTATTGGCGGGTCGGTAGAAGGACCGTTTATTTACGATCTGGGGTGGTAACTGAGAAAAGCTTGGAGGCGCGGATGTTGCTCGGTAGTTGGACGCAGGGTTGCAGCGAAACCCACGCTTTTTGGTTGGAAACGATCCATTGCTGCCGATCGTGTTGCCATTGGCAGTGACTGGAATGCCGCGGAAGCGGCCATTTAACTCGGGAGTCCAGTCACGGCGTCGAGCGGACTTTTTGCGCCACCTGCAGCCACTTTCAAGACATGGGTGTAAATTATGTTGGTGCTGAAATCCGAGTGGCTCAGCAGTTCTTGCACCGCGCTGATGTCGGTGCCAGCTTGCATAAGCTCACATAGCAACTGCTGCTACGAAGTAAGTGTATTTCGGCCTAACCCCTCGTTCGCTTATCTCGAACGCTAGGCCGCAGAAACCATGAAGCAGTACCGCAACCAGAAGATTGCCGCGTGGCGCGAGCACGGCGAACACTTCGCCTGCGAGCACGCAGATACTTCCCTCCGGCGCCGAGTTATCAAGGGCGGGCAAATTCAGTATGTCCAGCAGTGCCTCCGATGCGGCGAATCTCGCAATCAACCGCTGGCAAAGGCTAGGGCGCTGGAAGCATGTGGCGGAGTCGAGCCGCCAGCCTTTGACGATCAGCTCAGAGAGTCGTGGGAGCAGCGCCGGACCGAATCGGCGGAACTGATCAAAACGAAATTCACCCGGGACGCCTTCTTCGCTGACTATGACGAATACTTGAAGTCTGACGCTTGGGCGAAGCGTCGAATCCTTGTTCTCAAACGGGCACGCGGCGTCTGCGAAGGTTGCGGAGAGAAACCAGCAACGGAAGTACATCACCTCACATACGAACATGTCGGCAAGGAATTCTTGTTTGAACTGGTTGCCCTCTGCGAACCCTGCCATGATCGTCTACACGGAGACGAAGTCGATGAGTAGCACAGTGCGCGCGCAGCGGCCTAACCCCTCGCTCAAGCGGAGCGCCAACGTTATGCGTCACAAATGACCCCATTGCGGGCGCTCATTCCTGAATCCCACGCCGTCGTGGCTATGCAGGCGGCTGATCTGGCTGGCTACGTTCTCGAGGTCCTAATGTCAGCGAGCCAAATGGAGCGCGGCGTCTGGAATCGGCGCAACTTCTGCATGCAGGTTTCACGCGAGTACGTCCAGCCGGGTCACCCTCAAGATGAGGCTGTAGGTGTCGCGTGCTCATCTGCGTGGGCATGGCTTGAGGCGAACGGCTTCATCGCCCGCCATCCTGAGAAAGACAATGACTGGTACCTTCCAACTCGTCGGGGCGAAGCGCTGCGGAATTATCAGGACCTACGCCAGTTCATGACGAGCGAACGCTTGCCCGAACCGTTTCTGCATCCTGAACTACTCGTCAACGTCAGACCTCTCTTCTTTCAGTCACGCTTCGAAACGGCCGTCTTTGAGGCATTCAAGACCCTGGAGGTATCCATTAGGAGCGCAGCGCAACTCGGACATGACCTCGTCGGCGTCGGACTCGCCAGCCGGGCCTTCAATCCGGAAGACGGCCCACTCACTGACAGGACGGCCGAGAAGGGAGAGCGCGTGGCGCTCATGAGTCTGATGACGGGCGCTCTGGGCAGCTACAAGAATCCTGCCTCTCACCGACGAGTTGAGATACAGGCTGACGAAGCCAGAGACATGATCATGCTGGCTTCGCATTTGTTAAAGATAGTTGATGCAAGGTGCCCGCGGTGACGCCTGCCCGCCAAGCCCGGCGCCAGAGAAAGCTGGAATATAAGCAAGCGATCCTGCGCTGATGATTCGATAGTGAATGACGTTGTCATTACATCGTGCTACTAACAAATTTTGCCTGGGGGAAAATTCCATGTCCGCCACACCCGAAGTCAAACGCGAAACCCTCAACATCCGCATCAAGCCCGAAGAGCGCAACCTGATTGATCGCGCAGCCAGGACGCTCGGTAAAAACCGCACGGATTTTATTTTGGATGCGGCCCGGCTGGCCGCGGAAGACGCATTACTGAGCCAGGTCATCATGTCGGTAAGCCCCGAGGGCTACTCGCAATTCTTGGCGAGACTTGAAATGCCGCCAAAACCTAACGAGCGCCTGCGCAAAACGATGCAAACCCCAGCCCCATGGGTGCGTTGAACAATGGCCTTGCTTGCGCCATGTCTGCTCCAGTCGCGGTTCTAGGCCGACTGGGTGTCGACAGCAGTCTCCATGGGCAGGGTTTGGGCCGATCGCTTGTGCGCGATGCCGCGCTGCGCATCCTCCAGGCTGCCGACGTGATCGGCATTCGAGGCACGACGGTGCAAGCCTTGTCCGATGATGCCAGGTTCCTTTACGAACACATGGGCTTTGAGCCATCCCCCTTGGGTGCAACTGTGAGTTTGCCACCGCCGTGTTCTAAGCTGCCACCATGAAAATCGAATCCTGCACCACACCCAAGTACCGCGACCTGTCGCAGCCCGGTGACGACATTCTGGTGGTGCTGCCCCAGTGCCTCTATGCGGTGTTTGACGGTGCCACCGACACCGCCGGTGTCATGGTGCAGGGCGAGTCGCCCGGCCGCCTGGCGGCGCGGCAGGCGGCGCTGGCCATGGTGCGCTATGCGAGCGCGCCCGACCATGTACAGGCTTCGGCCCACGAACTGATGCAGGCCATGAACCAGTCGATTGCCCGTGGCTTGGCGGCGGCCGGGGCCGGTTCGGTGCGGGCCGGCACCACGGTGGCCATGGTGGAAGATGCCGGCGATCAACTGCACTTCCTGATCGTGGGCGACTCCGGCATCCGCATCAATGGCAGGGAACTGCTGCGCATCCACAAGGACATCGACCTGATCTACACCGCCGGTCGGGGTGCCGTGTTTCGCCTGCTGCAAGCGCGCGGCTGGAGCGGGGATGCGCTGGAGCAGCAGACGCGGCAGCTGGTGTTCAAGGGCCTGGCGCAAGCGGATCCGGCCTTGCTGGCTGCATCGGAGGTGGCCCAGGTGCTGGCGCTGGCGCAGGCCGCCTGCGCGCCACGCCTGCAGCCCGATGCCATCGCGCAGGTGCCGCAGCTGTTGCTGGCCGGCATTGCCGGTGGGCAGTACGGCTACTGCAACCGCGCCGGCCATTCGCTGGGCTATGCAGTGCTGGACGGCACGCACACCCAAGGCCCGGATGTGTTGAGTCTGTCACGCCGAAAAAGCGAGGTGCACAGCATCGAGTTGTTCACCGACGGCTACCTGTCTTGCCCGGCCGGCACCAGCGTGCGGGACTGGGAAGATGAGTTCTTTCGGGTCGAGGCCGAAGACTTTCACAAATGCGGCGCCTTTGCTGGCGTCAAGGGCTCCAGCAGCAGCCAGTTCAGCGATGACCGGTCCGTGCTGACCGTGCACTTTCACTGAGCGGCGGTTTGGCCTCAGGGTCGCAGCGCCAGTTCCTCATCGGTGTTGGCGTGCTTTTCTGCGATGGCCTTGCAGTCCAGCTGAATGGCGATGAAAGCATCAAGGATGTCCGGATCGAAGTGCTTGCTGCGGCCTTCTTCGAGGATGACCATGGCGGCCTCGTGCGTGAATGGCGCCTTGTAGACACGACGGCTGATCAGCGCGTCATA
>CAJAXU010000466.1 GCA_903948045.1 uncultured beta proteobacterium
CAAGAACTCAAAAAGCCTTTGCTGCAAGACCATTTGCTCAAGAACATCTTCTTTGACACCTGCGTCTACCACCAGCCGGGCATTGACCTGCTGACCAAGGTCATCCCGGTGGACAACATTTTGTTTGCCAGCGAAATGATTGGTGCGGTGCGCGGCATTGACCCCGAGACCGGCCACTACTTTGACGACACCAAGCGCTATATCGAAAACTCTACCCAGCTGAGCGCCGCGCAGCGCCACCAGATTTACGAGGGCAACGCCCGGCGCGTGTTTCCGCGCCTAGACGCAGCCCTCAAAGCAAAAGGACTTTAAGCATGAGCACTCTTGGCATTGTCAAACGCAATATCAGCCGCGCCGACGCGGCAGCGGTCGAAAAACTGGGCCGCTTTGGCGTGGCCACCATCCACGAGGCCATGGGCCGCCTGGGACTGATGAAGCCCTATATGCGCCCCATCTACCGCGGTGCCCGCATCTGCGGCACGGCGGTGACCGTGCTGCTGCAGCCCGGCGACAACTGGATGATGCACGTGGCGGCTGAACAAATTCAGCCCGGCGACGTGGTGGTGGCAGCCTGCACTTCCGACAACGAGGACGGTTTTTTTGGTGACCTGCTGGCCACCAGCTTTCAGGCGCGCGGGGCGCGCGGTCTCATCATCGACGGCGGCGTGCGTGATGTAGACGAACTAGAACGCATGGGTTTTCCGGTGTTCAGCAAAGCGATCCACGCCAAGGGCACGATCAAGGCGACGCTGGGCTCGGTCAACATCACCGTGGTCTGTGCCGGTGCGATCGTCAACCCCGGCGATGTGGTGATCGCTGATGCTGACGGCGTGGTGGTGGTGCCGGCGCAGATCGCACAGCAAGTGGCCGATGCGGCCGAAGCGCGCGAGGCGCTGGAAGGCGAGAAACGCGCCAAGCTGGCGGCTGGTGTGCTGGGCCTGGATATGTACAAGATGCGCGAGCCGCTGGAAAAAGCCGGCCTGAAGTACATCGACTGATGGCCATGCAGAACCCACCTGAAACTTGGAAAGTCGGCATCGTCGGCTACGGCGAAGTTGGGCGCATCCTCGCTGAGGACCTGCGTGCGCAAGGCCTGGCGGTCGCCGCTTATGACTTGAAACTCGCCGGTCCACAGGCAGCAGAGTTGCTGGAGCATGCCAGCCAGCATGGCGTCACGCTCGCCGCATCGCATGCCGAATTGGCGGCGCATGCCGATTTGATCGTCAGCGCGGTCACCGCAAGCCAGACTCTGGCCGTGGCCCGGGCTTGTGCGGTCGGCATCCGGCCGGGAACCTGGTTCCTCGACTTCAATTCGGCTTCACCCGGCGCCAAGATCGAAGCCGCAAGCTTGATCGAGGCGGTGGGCGGCAGCTATGTCGAAGGTGCGGTGATGACTTCGGTGCCGCCCTACCGGATCAAGGTGCCGCTGCTGCTCGGTGGGCCGCTGGCGGAGATTTTTTGTCCCCTGCTGAACCAGCTTGGCTTTGCTGCCAAGGTGGCCAGCAGCAAGCTTGGTGTCGCTTCGGCCACCAAGATGTGCCGCAGCGTGATGATCAAGGGGCTTGAGGCGATGGTGATCGAAAGCTTCACCACCGCGCGGGCCTATGGCGTCGAGGACGCCTTGCTGGCCTCGCTGACCGAGACCTTCCCGTCGATCAACTGGGAACAGCAGGGTGCCTACTTTTTCCAGCGTGTGATCGAACATGGCCGGCGCCGCAGCGAGGAAGTCCGCGAAGTGGCGGTCACCGTGCGCGACACCGGTCTGAGCGCCTGGAGCGCTGAAGGCACCGCCTTGCGCCAGGCCTGGGTTGCCGATCTGGCCGACGCCGGTCTGTTCGGCAACACGGGCGAGGCGGGTTTTGCCCGCAGCGCGGACTGGCGGGTGGAAGCCGACCGCATCCTGGCGCAGGCCAAAGAGGGAAAGACTCACTGACGG
>CAJAXU010000467.1 GCA_903948045.1 uncultured beta proteobacterium
ACCATGTCAAGCACTATATTGCATGAAACTGCGGCACCTGATGCCGGTCCCGCCGCGGCCCTGAGCTCTGAGCCCGCACAGAAAAATCCGTTTTTGGTGGCGCTGGGTGAGCGTGTGCGCGCCTTGCGCGCGCGCCGCGGCATGACGCGCAAGGCGGTGGCGCTGGCCGCCAACGTCTCTGAGCGGCACCTGGCCAACCTGGAATATGGTGAAGGCAATGCCTCCATTTTGGTGCTGCTGCAGGTGGCGGGCGCGCTGCAGTGCACGCTGGCCGAGATGATCGGGGATGTCACCACCAGTTCGCCCGAGTGGCTGATGATTCGTGAGTTGCTGTCGCGCTGCGACGAAGCGGCGCTGCGCCGCGCTCGCATCAGCCTGGCCGAGATGCTGGGTGCCAGCGCGGGGGCAGCCGCCCGCACCCGGGTGGCGCTGGTCGGCTTGCGCGGCGCCGGCAAATCCACACTGGGGGCCATGCTGGCCGAAGACCTGGATTTTCCCTTTGTCGAGCTCAGCCGCGAGATTGAGAAGTTTGCTGGCTGCAGCGTGGCCGAGATCCAGGCCCTGTACGGCGTCAACGCCTACCGCCGCTACGAACGGCGTGCGCTGGAGGAGGCGATCCAGATCTACCCGGAGGCGGTGATCGCCACGCCCGGCGGCCTGGTGTCGGACCCGGCCAACTTCAACCTGTTGCTGGCGCACTGCAGCACGGTCTGGCTGCAGGCCGAGCCGGAAGACCACATGAAGCGCGTCACCGCGCAGGGCGACCTGCGGCCCATGGCGGCCAGTCGTGAGGCGATGGAGGATTTGAAGGGCATTCTGGCGGGCCGGGCCGCGTTCTACTCCAAGGCGCAGCTGCGCTTGGACACCAGCACACAACCGCTACAGGCCACGTTTGAGCGGCTGCGGGAGATGGTGCGGGATTTGTTAAACATCGCCGCATAAAAAGATGCATAAAAATGCATGAGACTACTTGCGTGATCTTTTGACAGGCAATATAATTCAACTCATTCGAGCACAACCACGTCGTGTTTGCCCAATCAGGAGATCTCAGCATGAGCCACCCCAGCCGCGTCGACTACCAGACCGACCCCGCCCAGTACAAGCACTGGACCCTGAGCTTTGACGGCCCGGTGGCCACACTCAAGGCCGACTTTGACGAAAACGCCGGCCTGCGCCCCGGCTACAAGCTCAAGCTCAACAGTTATGACCTGGGCGTAGACATCGAGCTCAATGACGCGGTGCAACGCATCCGCTTTGAGCACCCGGAGGTGCGCACCGTGGTGGTGACCAGCGCCAAGGAGAAGGTGTTCTGCTCGGGCGCCAACATCTTTATGCTGGGCGTCAGCAGCCACGCTTGGAAGGTCAACTTCTGCAAGTTCACCAACGAAACCCGCAACGGCCTGGAAGACTCGTCCACACACAGCGGCCTGAAGTTTCTGGCGGCTGTGAACGGCGCCTGCGCCGGCGGCGGCTACGAGCTGGCGCTGGCCTGCGACGAAATCATTTTGGTGGACGACCGCGCCAGCGCGGTGAGCCTGCCCGAGGTACCGCTGCTGGGCGTGCTGCCCGGCACCGGCGGCCTGACCCGCGTGACCGACAAAAAGCATGTGCGCCATGACCTGGCCGACATTTTTTGCACCAGCGTGGAAGGCGTGCGCGGCCAAAAAGCCAAAGACTGGCGTCTGGTGGACGATATCGCCAAGCCGCAGGTGTTTGCACAAAAGGTGCAGCAGCGCGCGCTGGAACTGGCAGCGCAAAGCGACCGCCCCGCCGACGGCCGCGGCGTCAAGCTGAACCCCGTGGCCTGCTCGGTCGAGGCGGATGCCCTGCATTACACCCATGTGTCGGTGCAGATCGACCGCGCCAAGCGCACCGCTACCTTCACCGTCAAGGCCCCGGCCGGCGCCCAGCCGACCGACCTGGCCGGCATCGAAGCCGCCGGTGACGCCTGGTACCCGCTGGCCATGGCGCGCGACCTGGAAGACGCCATCCTGCAAATGCGCACCAACGAGCTCGACATCGGTGTCTGGCTGCTCAAGACCGAAGGCGATGCCGCCGCTGTGCTGGCGATGGACGCCACGCTGGTGGCGCACCAGACGCATTGGCTGGTGCGCGAGACCATCGGCCTGCTGCGCCGCACCTTTTCGCGGCTCGATGTGTCGTCGCGCAGCCTGTTCGCCCTGATTGAAGCAGGCTCCTGCTTTGTCGGCAGCCTGCTGGAGCTGGCCTTGGCCTGCGACCGCAGCTACCACCTGGCGCTGCCAGACGACGAGGCCACAGCACCCAAGATCGCGGTGGGCGACACCAACTTTGGTTTCTACCCGATGGTTACCGGCCAGAGCCGCCTGCAGCGGCGCTTCTATGACGAGCAGCCGGCGCTGGACGCCGTGCGCGCCCGTGCCGGCCAGCCGCTCGACGCGGATGCAGCCTTTGCGCTGGGCTTGGTCACCGCCAACCCGGACGACATCGACTGGGCCGACGAGCTGCGCATCGCCATCGAGGAGCGTGTGGCGATGTCGCCCGACGCGCTGACCGGGCTGGAGGCCAACCTGCGCTTCAACGGCCCGGAGAACATGTTCACCCGCATCTTTGGCCGCCTGACCGCCTGGCAGAACTGGATCTTCCAGCGGCCCAACGCGGTGGGCGACAAGGGCGCGCTCAAGGTCTACGGCAAGGGCGACAAGGCCCAGTTCGACTGGAACCGCGTCTGATCACCCCATCCTGAAATTCTTTTTTATTGGAGTACCCCATGTCAGCCATCAACTACAGCGAAAAAATCCCCAACAACGTCAACCTCAGTGACGACCGCACCCTGCAGCGCGCGCTGGAGCAGTGGCAGCCCAATTTCATCAACTGGTGGGACGACGTCGGCCCCGAGGGCTCGACCGACATGGACGTCTACCTGCGCACCGCCGTCAGCGTTGATCCGCAGGGCTGGGCCCAGTTCGGCCATGTCAAGATGCGGGACTACCGTTGGGGCATCTTCCTCAACCC
>CAJAXU010000468.1 GCA_903948045.1 uncultured beta proteobacterium
TGCCCAGACCTGCAAGCTCATCGTGCTGGACCAAAACATCAAGTCCATGACGCTGTTCAAGCAAATCATTGGCCGTGGCACCCGCCTGCGCGAAGACCTGGGCAAAACCTGGTTCACCATCCTGGACTTCAAGCGCGCCACCGACATCTTTGCCGACAAAGATTTTGACGGCGACCCGGTTCAAATTTATGAGCCGACGGGCGATGACCCGGTGCTGCCCCCAGAGCCTGAAACCGATAGCCCTGGCGCAGAAGTCCCCGCAGGCGAGCCGCCAGACGTCCCCTTTGGCGGCGCTGGCCAGGTTGGTGGCGATGCACCCAAGATCACCAAATACCTGGTAGGCGGCGCAGTCACCGTCTCTGTGGCCCGCGAGCGAGTGCAGTACCTCAATGCACAGGGCAAGCTCATTACGGAGAGCCTGCGCGACTACACCCGCATCAACCTCAGGGCGCAATACAACTCGCTTGACCAGTTTCTGCAAGCCTGGAACCAAGCCGACCGCAAAGCCGTGCTGCTGCAAGAGCTAGAGGGGCATGGCGTGCTGATTGATGCCCTGGCGCTCGAAGTGGGCAAAGACCTGGACCCCTTCGACATGCTGCTCTATGTGGCCTGGAACATGCCGCCCCTGACGCGCCGCGAGCGCGCCAACCGGGTCAAAAAGCGCAACGTGTTCACCAGCTATGGCCCGGTCGCCCGCCAGGTGCTTGACGCGCTGATCGACAAATACGCCGACCAAGGCATCCGCACCATCGAGAGTGATGACATCCTCACCGTGCCGCCCCTCAACACTATCGGCTCGCCGGTGGAGCTGGTGCGCAGCTTTGGCGGCCGTCCACAGTTTTTGTCTGCCATCAAGCTGCTGGAGACCGAGCTGTACTCCCACCGCCCTGCATAGCCCCTTTTTTTAAGCGTTAAAACCCCTGCATGTCCAACATCTCGTCCGTCATCAAATCCATCCAAGACGTCATGCGCCAAGACAGCGGCGTGGATGGCGATGCCCAGCGCATCTCCCAGCTCACCTGGCTGCTCTTTTTGAAGGTGTTTGACGCCCAGGAAGAAGAGCTGGAACTGACCCGAGACCGCTACCAAAGCCCCATCCCCGAGCCCTTGCGCTGGCGCAACTGGGCCACTGACGCCGAAGGCATCACCGGCGACACCTTGCTGGAGTTTGTCAACGGCCAGCTCTTCCCCAAGCTCAAGGCCATTGCCGGGGATGCAGAGCGCAACCCGCGCGGCTACGTGGTGCGCAGCGTGTTTGAAGACGCCTTCAACTACATGAAGAGCGGCCAGCTGCTGCGCCAGATCATCAACAAGCTCAACGCCATTGACTTCAACCGCCAAACCGAGCGCCACCAGTTCAATGACCTGTACGAAAAAATTCTGAAAGACCTGCAGTCCGCCGGCAACGCGGGCGAGTTTTACACCCCCCGCGCCGTCACCCAGTTCATGGTGGACATGGTCAACCCCAAGCTCGGCGAGGTCCCCCTGGCCCCAGCCTGCGGCACCGGCGGCTTTTTGGTCTGCACCCTGGAGCACCTGCGCAAACAGGTCCAAAACGAGCAAGACCAAGCCACCCTGCAGCGCAGCGTACGGGGCGTGGAGAAAAAGCAGCTGCCCCACATGCTGTGCACCACCAACATGATGCTGCACGGCGTAGAAGTGCCCAGCCAGATCGCCCATGACAACACCCTGACCCGCCCGCTGCGCGACTATGGCGCTGCCGACCGTGTGGACGTCATCATCACCAACCCGCCGTTTGGCGGCGTGGAAGAGCCCGGCACCGAAAACAACTTTCCTGCCGATGTGCGCACCAAAGAGACGGCAGACCTGTTTTTGGTGCTTATCAAGCACCTGCTAAAAAACCAGGGCACCTTACCCCAGCGGCGTCAAAAACTACAACAAAACCAAGCCCATCCGCATCGAAGAGTTTGATGTCGAAAAAGCCTGGTGGGGCAGTGAAGCCGATGGCTTTGCCAGCCGGGTGGAAAACGCGTTTGCCTGGAAGGTCAGCATCGAGCAGATCAAGGCCGCCAACTTCAACCTGGACCAGAAGAACCCCCACGCCGCAGACCTGGTCAGCCACGACCCGGCGAAACTGCTGGCTGACTACGCACGGCTGCAGAGTGAGGCCCAGGCCCTGCGCGACCAGTTGCGCGAAATTTTGGCCAAATCGCTCGCCAGCCCCCGTTGAATATAGGTATGCTGCTATCAAATTTGAATATTCTGGCCACTGCCCCCGGTGGCGTGGCCAAACTGCGCGAGCTGATTTTGACCCTGGCCATGCAAGGCAAGCTGGTGCCGCAAGACCCTAAGGACGAGCCGGCGAGTGAGCTGTTGAAGAAGATACGTGCCGAGAAAGACCGGCTTGTTGCTGAGGGCAAGATCAAGCGGGCCAAGCCTCTGGCGGAGATTACGGCGGACGAAAAGCCGTTTGAGTTGCCAGCGGGATGGGAATGGGCAAGGCTGGATGACGTCTCTATCGCAATAGTTGATTGCCCGCATTCGACAGCAAAATTTGTCTCTAACGGCCTGCTTTGCATTGACACAAATAGTTTCAAGAACGGAAAACTGGTTCCTCATAAGCTGCGCTACGTTGAGGAGGCGACTTTCGCGGACCGCATTGCTCGACTCCAGCCACAACCTGGCGACCTCGTTTTCGCTCGCGAGGGCTCGGTCGGCGAGTCGGTCATCATTCCTGATGGAGTTAATGCGTGCTTGGGTCAGCGCGTAATGTTGTTCCGTTTCTCGAAAAGGGTGTCCAACGAGTTCGTCAGAATGACGATTTCGTCAAAGGCGTTCGTAGACAAACTGCTGGCCCTTCACAAAGGCATTGGCGCGAAGCACGTTAATGTCGGCGACATGAGGCTTGCTCTTGTGCCTCTACCACCCCTCGCCGAACAATCCCGCATCGTCACCCGCGTCGAAGAACTCATGCGCCTGTGCGATGCCCTCGAAGCCAAAGGCCAACTCGAAGCCACGCAACACGCCCAACTCGTCAGCACTTTGCTGGTCACACTGACTGCGAGCGAAACGCCCGAGGAACTGGCCGACAACTGGCAACGCGTCGCCACCCACTTCGGCCTCCTGCTCGACCGCCCCGAAGCCGTCGATGCCCTGGAGCAGACCATCCTCCAACTCGCGGTGCGCGGTCTGCTCGTCCCCCAAGACCCGCAGGATGAGCCGGCCAGCGAGCTGCTCAAGAAAATCCGCGTCGAAAAAGACAGGCTTATCGCCGAGGGCAAGATCAAGCGGGACAAACCTCTGCCGCCGATTGCGGTGGATGAACAGCCGTTCAACTTGCCTGCGGGATGGGCGTGGGCACGCTTTCCGGAGCTTGGCGAGTTTGGGCGTGGCAAGTCAAAACACAGACCACGTAACGATCCGTCCTTGTTCGATCCACCAAAGTACCCACTCATCCAGACTGGGGAGGTTTCTCGTGCCAAGGGTGTTGTTAAAGAGGCGCACTCCTATTACAGCGATCTAGGCCTTGCTCAAAGCCGGTTGTGGCCAAAGGGTACGCTGTGCATCACGATCGCAGCCAACATTGCCGAATCGGCGATTCTTGGATTCGATAGTTGCTTCCCGGACAGCGTTGTAGGTTTTGTGCCAGCGGATGCGATGGGCAATGTTGAATACTTCTTGCAATTCGTGGAAACGGCAAAAGCCAACTTGCTGGCCTTTGCGCCAGCTACGGCCCAGAAGAACATCAATCTTGAAATCCTTAGTTCTCTCTTGATTCCGTTGCCCCCACTAACCGAACTAACGCGCATCGTCGCCCGTGTAGCCTCCTTGCGCGCCCTGTGCGCAGACCTGCGCCAGCGCCTGGCCGACCTTCAGTCCGTGCAGGCCCGTCTGGCCGAGGAGCTGGTAGCGTCTGTCGCTGCTTGAGTAGAGACACGCCATGAATTTGACTCCCA